>JBDTNR010000025.1:0-15130 GCA_039933655.1 Betaproteobacteria bacterium
GGTGCGCACCTCGGGATGCTCGAAGCGGATGCGCTGGACCGCGTCGTTCAACTCGATGTCGACGCCCAGGTCGTAGGAGTTGAGTTTGAGCTTGTAGCCGTCGCGGATGCCGCCATCCTCCGCGACATCCAGCGCCAGCGTGGCGACGGGGCCGTCGAACGCCATCGTCCAATGCCGGTAGCGCGTCGGATCGGTGCGGTAGTCCACCAGCGGGTCGGTCCCCATGGGCTCCTCGGCGGGGTCGGACCCCTTTTTTTCGGTTGGTACGGGCGTCACGGACAATCGGAGTCGGAGTAAGGATCAAGGCTTGACGCGGGACCGGAGGGGTCGAACCCGATCCGGTCATGTGCGCCATCATCCTGATTATGCAGAATAATGCATGATATCGAGCGCGTCAAGCACTATACTGCACGGCAGGCGGCGTTCCTGTCAGGCGGTCAGGCTGCTGCTCGCAATCGCGGAAGGAGCGCCGAGCGCAACTCGACGTACGCCGCCGCCAGCGACCTGTCGCTGGTCTCGCACGTCAGGTCGGCCTTGGCATACGCTTCCTCGCGGCCGGCGAGGATTCGCTTCAGGTCCGCCATGGCTTCGGCGTTGCCCGCCATCGGCCGCAGGTCGCCTTGGGCGATCACCCGCTTCATGTGTTCTTCCGGCGTGGCGCGCAGCCAAACGGTGAAGCAGCGCGCACGCAACAGGTCCAGCGTCTCCGGCTCGGATACGAGGCCGCCGCCGGTGGCGATCACGACTTTCGCGTTTCCGGCGATCGTGTCCTCGAGCGCGCGCAGCTCATAGCGGCGATACGCCGCCGGTCCGTACAGCGAATGGATCTCCCCGACACCGCAGCCCGCCAGTCGCTCGATGACGCGATTCAATTCGACGAACGGCACCTTGAGATCGTCCGCGAGCATGCGGCCGAGCGACGACTTGCCGGCGCCGCGCAGCCCCACCAGCGCCACGCGGCCGGTGCGCGCGGGATCGGGCGCCCGCGCACCGAACAGATCCGTCAGCGCGCGGCGCGCGCGCTGGAGCGACGTCTCGTCGCGGCCGCGCAGCAATTGCCGGATGCCTGACCACTCGGCCGATCCCACCGCATCCTCGCCGACCAGTTCCCCGATCGTGCATTGCAGCGCTTCGCCCAACTGCCGCAGCAGCATCACCGAAGCGTTTCCCTGTCCGGTCTCGAGGTTGGCCAGGTGTCGTTCCGAGACCCGGGCCGCAATGGCCAGCGCCTTGCGCGTCATCCCGCGGCGTGCGCGCAGCATGCGTACCCGCTCGCCCAGGACCGTCAGGAAGGGGTCCTTGACGATGGCGACACCGACGGCGCCTGCATTTTGGTTCATGTTGTGGGTGACCTGCGGGGTTGTCGTTATGCAATCCGCTGCTCTACAATAGGAACTAACTTGCACTAAGGTAGCAGAGGCAAATCTCGGGATCAATCGACGGTGGCCCGTCTTGCCCGCAATATTGACGACGATCAAGCGTCGACGAGGAGCGAAGGATGGGAGTGCAGGCCGTGAAGCCTCCGGCGCGATTCAACTTTGCGCAGCATGTGGGTGAGCGCAACGCGCTTCATCCGGACAAGGTCGCGTTCATCGATGACGGCGGGTCGCTGACCTACGGCGCGCTGTCGCAGCGTGTCGGGCAGATGGCGGCGGCGCTCGGCGAGCTCGGCGTCCGCCGCGAGGAGCGCATCCTGGTCTGCCTGCACGACACGGTGGATTTCCCGGTCGCGTTCCTGGGCGCATTGCACGCCGGCGTCGTGCCCGTCGCCGTCAACACGCTGCTGACCGTCGCCGACTATGCGTTCATGCTGGAACACAGCCGCGCGCAGGCGCTCATCGTGTCGGGCGCGCTGCTGCCGACGCTGCAGCAGGCGATGGCCAGCGCCGCGCACGAGGTGCGGCACGTCATCGTGTCGCGGCCAACGGCTACGCTGTCGGCCGGCTGCGAGGACTTCACGCTCGTGCTCGCCCGGCAGGAGGGCCGGGAGCCGCCGCCGGCCGCGACTGGCGCGGACGACATCGCGTTCTGGCTCTACTCGTCCGGCTCGACCGGGCGGCCGAAGGGCACCGTGCATACGCACGCGAACCTGTACTGGACCGCCGAAGCGTATGGCGGCCCGGTGCTCGGCATACGCGCGGATGACGTCGTGTTTTCCGCGGCGAAGCTGTTCTTCGCCTATGGGCTCGGCAATGCGCTGACGTTTCCGCTTTCCGTGGGCGCGACGACGATCCTGATGGCGGAACGGCCCACGCCGCAGGCGGTGTTCAAGCAGTTGACCGAGGGGAAGCCAACGCTCTTCTTCGGCGTCCCCACGCTCTATGCGGCGATGCTCGCGGCGCCGGGGCTGCCGCGGCGCGAGGACGTCGCGCTGCGCCGCTGCGCGTCGGCGGGCGAGCCGTTGCCGAAGGACGTCGGCGAGCGCTTCGCCGCGCGCTTCGGCTGCGACGTGCTCGACGGCATCGGTTCCACCGAGATGCTGCACATCTACCTGTCGAATCGTCCCGGCGCGGTCCGGTATGGCACGACCGGCACACCGGTGCCCGGCTACGACATCGAATTGCGCGGCGAACATGGCCAGCCGGTGGCCGACGGCGAGATCGGCGACCTGTTCGTCCGCGGCCCGAGCGCCGCGCTCATGTACTGGAACAATCGCGCGCAATCGCGGGTGACGTTCCAGGGCGAGTGGACGAAGAGCGGCGACAAGTACGTGCGCGCGGGGGACGGCTACTACACGTACTCGGGCCGCAGCGACGACATGCTGAAAGTTGGCGGGCAGTACGTCTCGCCGTTCGAGGTCGAGGCCGCGCTGATGCGGCACGACGCCGTCCTCGAAGCCGCGGTCGTCGGCAAGATGGAAGGCGGGTTGACGAAGACGCTCGCCTTCGTCGTGCTGAAGAACGGTGTGGCCGGCGACGATGCGCTGGCCGAGGCACTGCAGGGCTTCGTCAAGGACCAGCTCGCACCCTACAAGTACCCGCGGGAGATCCGCTTCCTGGAGGAACTGCCGAAGACCGCCACCGGCAAGATCCAGCGCTTCAGGCTGCGCGAGCGCGCGGCGGGATGAAGGCGATCGCAACGCGGCCGGCGGCCGCTGCGACGTCCGCGGGCGGCATCGCCGAACTCGTGGTCGCCGACTGCACGTTTGCCATCGAGTATGGCTGGACGGGGACGGACGATCCCGCGGCGCCCCTCATCGTGTTCCTGCACGAGGGCCTGGGATCGCGCGCGATGTGGAAGGACTATCCGCAATCGCTGTGCGCGGCCGCGGGGGCGCGCGGCCTCGTGTATTCGCGTCCCGGCTATGGCCGGTCGACACCGCGCGCGCCCGGCGAGAAGTGGTCGGTGGACTTCATGCATCGGCAGGCGCAAGAGGTACTGCCGGCGCTGCTGGCGCATTGCGGGATCGTCCGGCCGCCGTGGCTCTTCGGGCACAGCGACGGCGCCTCCATCGCGCTCCTGCATGCCGCCGCGTTTCCGGAACGCGTAGCCGGCGTCGTGGCGGTCGCGCCGCACATCTTCGTCGAGGATGTCAGCATCCGCAGCATCGAGGCCGCGCGCGACGACTATCGCACGACGGACCTGCCCGCGCGCCTTGCCCGCTACCACGCCGATCCCGACTCCGCGTTCTGGGGCTGGAACGACATCTGGCTCGATCCGGCGTTCCGGACCTGGAACATCGAGGACCGGCTGTCGCTCATCCGCTGCCCGGTGCTGGCCGTGCAGGGCGAGGACGACGAGTACGGGACGATGGCGCAGATCGACGACCTCGCGCGCCACGTGCCGCAGGCGCAGGGGGTGAAGCTCGTACGGTGCGGCCATTCGCCGCATCGCGACCAGCCCACGGCGTTGAACGAGGCCGTGGCGGCGTTCCTGCGGCGCCATCCGGCCGCCCCTTTAGCGACGGCGGAGCCCGCATGACCGCCGCCGGGTCGAATCCGCGGCGTGCCTGTCCTTCGCAGGGCGTGCGCGTTGCGGTATGTTTCGGATCACGCGGTTCCAGTGACCGCAACGACGTCGATGGTCCCAGGCGGGGCCGCGTCGCACAACAAGTACCGAGGAGATCACCATGCGTAGCACCCAATTGTTGACCGCGCTTGCTGTCGCGGCTGCGTTCGCACTGCCGGCGTCCACCGCGCAGGCCCAGGCCGCCGCCAAGCTGAAGGTTGGTTTCATGCTGCCTTATACCGGCACGTATGCGGCGCTGGGGACCGCCATCGAAAATGGCTTCCGTCTCTACGTCAACGAGCAGGGCGGCAAGCTCGGCGGGCGCGAGATCGAGTACGTCAAGGTCGACGACGAGTCGGAACCGGCCAAGGGCGCCGACAACGTCAACAAGCTGATCAAGCGCGACAACGTCGATGTCGTCGTCGGTACCGTGCATTCGGGTGTGGCGATGGCGATGGCCAAGGTCGCCAAGGAAACCGGCACGCTGCTCGTGATTCCGAACGCCGGGGCCGTGGCGGTGACGGGACCGATGTGCGCGCCGAACATCTTCCGCTCGTCGTTCTCGAACTGGCAGCCGGGTTACGCGATGGGCGTGGTGGCGGCGGAAAAGGGCCACAAGAAAGTGATGACGATCACCTGGAAGTACGCGGCCGGTGACGAATCGGTCGGCGGCTTCAAGGAAGGCTTCGAAAAGGGCGGTGGGCAGGTGACGAAGGAACTCACGTTGCCGTTCCCCAACGTCGAATTCCAGGCGCTGCTGACGGAGATCGCCGCCGCGAAACCCGATGCGGTGTACACGTTCTTCGCGGGCGGTGGCGCCGTCAAGTTCGTCAAGGACTACGCGGCCGCCGGCCTCAACAAGACCATCCCGCTGTACGGAGCGGGGTTCCTCACCGACGGCACGCTCGAAGCGCAGGGCGACGCCGCGCAGGGCCTGCTGACGACGCTGCACTATGGCGACGGGCTCAACGTGGCGAAGGACAAGACGTTCCGGGCCGCGTATGCCGCCGCCTACAAGATGCAGCCCGACGTGTATGCGGTGCAGGGCTACGATGCGGCGCAGTTGCTCGGCATCGGGCTCACCGCCGTCAAGGGCGACTTCGCGAAGAAAAACGACCTCTACAAGGCGATGGGCGCGGCGAAGATCGACAGCCCGCGCGGCGCGTTCACGCTCGGCAAGAATCACGACCCGGTGCAGGACATCTACCTGCGCAGGGTCGAAGGCAAGGAAAACAAGGTCATCGGTGTCGCCGTGAAGGCGCTTGCCGACCCGGGACGCGGCTGCACGATGTAGTCATTCCGCGGACAGCTTGCGCGGCGGCAACCACCGCCGCGCAAGCTGTCGCGCCTGTCCCTGCCGCTGCGTCGCATCGGCAGCGGCGTGGCAAGCGCCGTTTTGAGGCGGCTCCACCTTCGTCCGCGCCGGATCGCCCGCGACCGGCACCAAGACGTCGCCCTGCAGCCCATCCGCCATCGCAGGCGCGGAGCGTGCGCACGTCGGGTCGCGTAACATCTGCCGCATCGATCCGCTAGCCGCCAGAACCCGATGGACCTCGCCACCTTCCTCGTCCAGTGCCTGAACGCGCTGCAGTACGGACTGCTGCTGTTCCTCGTGGCGAGCGGCCTCACGCTGATCTTCGGGATCATGGGCGTCATCAACCTCGCCCACGGCAGTTTCTACATGATCGGTGCGTACATGGCGTACGCGCTCGCGCCGGCCTTCGGTGGCAACTTCCTGGCGACACTCGCCGCCGGCCTCGTGCTCGCGGTGATCTTCGGCTACCTGCTCGAGTGGCTGTTCATTTCCTACCTGTACGACCGCGACCATCTGCAACAGGTGCTGATGACGTACGGGCTCATCCTCGTGTTCGAGGAGCTGCGCAGCATCCTGGTCGGCAACGACGTGCACGGCGTGCCGGTACCCTCCTGGCTCGCCGGCAGCGTCCAGCTCGGCGACCTCATGCAGTATCCGGTGTATCGACTCGCCATTTCGGGTGTGTGTCTCGCCGTCGCCGCGCTGCTCTACTTCGTCATCGCGCGCACGCGGCTCGGCATGATGGTGCGCGCCGGCAGCTCGAATCGCGAGATGGTCCAGTCGCTCGGCATCGACATCAAGTTCCTGTATCGCGTCGTGTTCGCCGCGGGCGTGGCGCTGGCGGCGCTGGCAGGGATGATCGCGGCGCCCGTCTCGTCCGTCTATCCGGGGATGGGCGCGCAGGTGCTGATCATCTGCTTCGTCGTCGTCGTCATCGGCGGCATCGGCTCGGTGCGCGGCGCGTTCCTGGCCGCGCTGCTGGTCGGCATCGTCGACACGTTCGGCAAGGTGCTGTTCCCGCAGATCGCGGGCATTGCCGTGTACCTACTGATGGCGGCCATCCTGCTGTGGAAGCCGGAGGGCCTGTTCAAGCAGGGCTAGACCGCGATGACCGATGCCCGCTCCCGCCTCGTCGCGCCGATCCTCGTGATCGCGGTTCTGCTCGCCTTTCCGCTGGTCGTCACGGGGTTCTATCTCGAATTCACGACGAAGGTGATGATCCTCGCGATCTTCGCGCTGTCGCTCGAACTGCTGGTCGGCGCAACGGGACTGGTGAGCCTCGGGCACGCGGCGTTCTACGGCATCGCGGCGTACGCGACGGTGCTGCTGTCGCCGAAGTACGGCGCCGCCAGCATCTTCTGGCTGCTGCCGGCCACCGTCGCGTGTTCCGCGCTATACGCGCTCGTCGTCGGCGCGCTGTCGCTGCGGACGAAGGGCGTGTACTTCATCATGGTGACGCTGGCGTTCGCGCAGATGGCGTACTACGTGTTCCACGACACGAAGCTGGGTGGCGGCACCGACGGCATCTACCTCAACGTGAAGCCGGTCGTCGCGCTATTCGGCAACAGCCTGGTCGACCTGGGCAAGCCGCTCGCGTTCTATTACGTGGTCGCCGCGAGCCTGGTGCTGGTGTTCGCATTCCTCGCCGTGCTGCTCGAGAGTCGCTTCGGCCGCGCGCTCGCCGGCATCAAGAGCAACGAGCAGCGGATGCGCGCGGTAGGCTTTTCCACCTTCTGGTACAAGCTCGCGGCGTTCACGCTCGCCGGCGCGCTGGCGGGCGTCGCCGGTTTCCTGGTGGCGGTGAAGGATGGCTTCGTCAACCCCGAGCTGCTGTCGTGGCACGAGTCGGGCGCGGTGCTGCTGATGCTGATCCTGGGCGGCATGGGTCGGCTGTCCGGCGCGGTGCTCGGCGCGTTCATGTTCGCCCTGCTGCAGCTTTTCTTCCAGTGGGATGCCGTGTTCGGCGAGTTCGCGAAGCACTGGCAGCTTCTCCTCGGCGGCACGATCATCGCGTGCGTCGCCTTCATGCCGAGCGGCCTCATCGGGTTGCCTGCGCAATGGCAGGCATGGCGTGCGCGGCGCGGCAAGAGAACCGAAGATGCATGACAAGGCGCGCGACCCGCTGCTGCGCGCACGCTCCGTCACGCGCCGCTTCGGCGGGCTGACGGCGGTTTCCGACGTATCGCTCGATCTCGTCGAAGGCGAGATTCACGCCGTCATCGGCACCAACGGCGCGGGCAAGTCGACGCTGATCAACGTGCTCGCCGGCGAGATTCCCATCACCGGCGGCGCCGTGGAATTGAACGGCACCGACGTCACCGCGTGGCCGCAGCCGAAGCGCGCGCGCGCCGGGCTCGGACGCAGCTACCAGCGCACGACGATCTTTCCGCGCTTCACCGTCTTCGAGAACTGCCGGCTGGCGGCGCAGGCGGCGCGGCAGCAGCCGTGGAACTGGGTGGCGCCGGCATCGTCTTGTCCGGTGAGCACCGCCGCGGCGGCGGACGCGCTCGAGCAGGCCGGACTCGGCGCGCTTGCGACGCGGATTGCCGGCGTGCTATCGCATGGCGAAAAGCGCCAGCTCGAAATCGCGATGTGCCTCGCCACGCGGCCACGCGTGCTGCTGCTCGACGAGCCGCTGGCCGGCATGGGGCCGGAGGAGACCGAACGGATGCTCGGACTGCTGGCGGGATTGAAGACCGGGCATGCGGTGCTGCTGGTCGAGCACGACATGGACGCCGTCTTCCGCGTCTCGGACCGCATCACGGTGATGGTCAACGGCATGGTGATCGCCAGCGGTCTGCCGCAGGTCGTGCGCGCGGATCCCGAAGTGCAGTTGGCCTACCTTGGCGAAGGCCATGACGGCTAACGCCCGTCTCGTCGACGTTCGCGACCTGCACGTGCACTACGGCGAGAGCCACGTGCTGCGCGGCGTGTCGCTGGCGATCGAGCCCGGCGAAGCGGTGGGGTTGCTGGGCCGCAACGGGATGGGCAAGACGACTCTGATACGCGCGGTGATGGGTCACGTGCGCCCTTCGCGGGGTCGGATCGCCGTGCGCGGCGGCGACGGCACGCGGATGGCGCCCGATCGGATCGCCCGTGCCGGCATCGCCTACGTGCCGGAGGGCCGCGCGATCTTCCCGAACCTGTCGGTGCGCGAAAACCTGCTCGTCGCCGCGCGGCCGGGAACGACGGGACGTAACGACTGGCCGCTGGACCGCATCCTTTTGACGTTTCCGCGACTGTCCGAGCGGCTGGACCATGGCGGCCAGCAGCTGTCCGGCGGCGAGCAGCAGATGCTGGCGATCGGCCGCGCGCTGTCCACCAATCCCGACCTCCTCATCCTCGACGAGGCCACCGAGGGACTCGCGCCGCTCATTGTTCGCGAGATCTGGCGGATCATCGGCGCGGTTCGCGCGACGGGCATCGCATCGCTTGTCGTCGATCGCAACTTCCGCACGGTGCTCGCCAATACCGACCGCGCGCTGATCCTCGAAAAGGGCCGCGTCGTCATCGAGAACCATTCGGAAGCGCTCGTCGCGCAGCCGCAGGAGCTGGCGGCCCGGTTGGGTGTGTGACGCCGCCAACGTCCGGAATGCGGGTCGCGATCCGGCATCGGAGACTGACGGCCGCGGCGTCCGCTGCGCGCCGGCCGCGCGCCAATGCAATGTCGATCGAGCGCGCCACGAGGCCTGTGGTGCCCGCGGCCGGTTTGTCGGTGTTGTCCCCGACAGGACCTTCCGTCATGCGGCTGCGCCATCGTCGCCCGCCGGACCGGCCGAGTTCGCCGGTCGCGCGGTCGGCGACGCGCGCTGCGCTAGACTGGAGCGATACTCGATTGCGATCTTCCCGGGGCGGCGGGGGTGTCGTCTGCGCCGCGCCATGCCGATTGGAGTGCGCGCCTGCAGCTGGGTTTCGTGCGCGAAGGCGCGCGCACGGTGCTGGCCCGGCGCACGCACCAGGGACCGCTGGTCGTGCAGAAGCCGCTGTACCCGGAGGGTGACGGCGTGTGCCAGTGCCTCGTCGTCCATCCGCCCGCCGGAATCGCCGGCGGCGACCATCTCGCGCTCGCGGTGGATGTCGGCGCGGGCGCGCGTGCAGCTCACGGCGCCCGGTGCGACCAAGTGGTACCGCGCGGCGGGCCGGCGCGCGGCGCAGCGGATCGATTGCGAGCTCCCAGCGGGTGCCGTCCTTGAATGGCTGCCGCAGGGAACGATCGTCTTCGACGGCGCCGACGCCGACAGCGCGGCTCCATCGAGCCCGGCAAGCTGGCCGACCTCGTGCTGTGGCGGCCCGCGCTCTTCGGCGTCAAGCCGTCGCTGATCATCAAGGGCGGCGTCATCGCCGCGGCGGCGATGGGCGATCCCAACGCATCGATTCCCACGCCGCAGCCCGTGCACTACCGGCCGATGTTCGGCGCGTTCGGACGGGCCTTGTCGTCGTCGGTCACCTTCGTGTCCAAGGCGGCGCTCGGCAATCCCGCCTTCGCGAAGCTCGGGCTGGCGAAGCCGCTGGTCGCCGTCCGCGATACGCGGACCATCGGCAAGAAGGACATGAAATTGAACGACGCACTGCCCGCCATCGAAGTCGATCCCGAGACCTACGCCGTGCGCGCGGACGGCGAGTTGCTCGTCTGCGAGCCGGCGCGCGAATTGCCGCTCGCGCAACGCTACTTCCTGTTCTGATGCGATGCTGACGATCCGCGAACGCGCGCCCGCGGCGGCGCAGCCGGATGCCGATCTCGTACTGCCCTTCGAGCGACGCCAGAAGAGCCGCCTGCTGGCGCACCTGTCGTCGGGCGAAAAGGTCGGCCTCCTGCTCGACCGCGGCAGCGTACTGCGCGGCGGCGATCTGCTGCGCGCCGACGACGGCCGCGTCGTGCGTGTCGTGGCGGCGGACGAGGCGCTGATGGAGGCGCGCTGCGCCGACGCCGAGTCGCTCGCGCGCTGCGCCATTCATCTGGGCAACCGGCACACTCCCGTCGAAATCCGCGCCGCCGTGCTGCGGTTCGCCGCGGACGACGTGCTGGCGGCCATGCTGCGCGGGCTGGGTGCCGACGTGCAGTCGCTCGCCGCGCCGTTCGAGCCGGAAGCGGGTGCGTACGCCGGAGGCCACCACCATCATTCAGGGGACGCGACGCACAGCGGCATCATCCACGACATGATCGAACTCACGCGGAAGCGCGCGTGATGCCCGACCCGCTGGCGCTGGTTCGCCTGCTGCAACTCGCGAGTCCCGCGCTGCCGATCGGCGCCTACAGCTATTCGCAGGGACTCGAATGGGCGGTGGAAGAGGGCGGCATGCGCGATCCCGCGAGCGCGCAACGCTGGATCGGCGACGTGCTGACCGGCGTGCAGGGGCCGGGCGAGGCGGCGGTACTGTGGCGGCTGTGCCGGGCAACCGGCAGCGACGACTGGAATGCCTTCGGCGCGTGGCACGCGTGGTTTCGCGCGTCGCGCGAGAGCGCGGAGTTGCTGGCCGAGACGCTGCAGATGGGTGGATCGCTCGCGCGCCTGCTCGGCGATCTCGACGTGCTCGACGATGCGGCACGCGAGGCGCTCGCGCGCAGCGCGCCGGTGACGCTGCCCGCCGCATTCGCGCTGGCGGCGCGGGGGTTCGGCGTGCCGGCGGAGGCTGCCGTCACGGCCAGCTTGTGGTCGTGGCTGGAGAACCAGGTGCTGGCGGCGCTTAAAACCATTCCGCTTGGACAGGTGGCCGGGCAGAAGCTGCTGCTGGCGCTTGGTGCCCGGATTCCCGCGGTCGTTGCGCACGCGGGCGCGATCAGCGACGACGATGTGGCAAGCTTCGCACCCGGACTGGCGCTCGCGTCCGTCCGCCACGAAACGCAGTACTCGAGGATTTTCCGCTCCTGACATGATCGTCAAGCAACCATTGCGGGTCGGCATCGGCGGTCCCGTCGGATCGGGCAAGACCGCGCTGGCGCTCGCGCTGTGCCGTGCGCTGCGTGACCGCTACCAGATCGCCGTCGTCACCAACGACATCTACACGGAAGAGGACGCGGCGTTCCTCGTCCGCAACGAAGCGCTGGCGGCGGACCGGATCATCGGCGTCGAGACCGGCGGCTGCCCGCACACGGCGATCCGCGAGGATGCGCCGATCAACCTCGAAGCGGTCGACCGGCTCGCGCGGCGCTTCGGTGATCTCGACATCGTCTTCGTTGAAAGCGGAGGCGATAACCTCGCCGCCACGTTCAGTCCCGAGCTGTCGGACCTCACGCTCTACATGATCGATGTCGCCGCCGGCGACAAGATTCCCCGCAAGGGTGGCCCCGGCATCACGCGCTCCGATCTCCTCATCATCAACAAGATCGACCTGGCGCCGATGGTCGGCGCGTCGCTGGAAGTGATGGACCGCGATTCGCGAAAGATGCGCGGCGAGCGGCCGTTCGTCTTCACGAACCTCAAGAAGGGGCAAGGGTTGGCGGACGTCATCGAGTTCGTCGAGTCGCGCGGCATGCTGCGCGCCGCCGCAACGGGCGAGCGCGTGTAGGCGGCAATTCGCAATGGACCGTTGTCACGCGGAGTTCCCGCCAGACATCCGGCATTGAATCGACCTTCCGCCGCATTTGCTTTCGCCAGCCTCCCTGTCATGCCCTTCGACTACGCATCACTGATCGAGAAGTTCGGCTACGTGGCGACGTTTGCGGGATCGCTGATCGAGGGCGAAACGCTGCTCATCCTGTCCGGCCTCTGCGCGCATCGCGGATACCTCTCACTGCCGGTCGTGATCGTGGTCGGCGCCGCCGGCGGGGCGCTCGGCGACCTGGGCTTCTTTCTGCTCGGACGGCACTACGGCCATCAGCTTCTCGCGCGGTTCCCGCGCTTCGCGGGCGCGGCGGAGCGCGTGCGCGGCATGATCGAGCGGCATCCAAGCGCCACCATCCTTGGTGTGCGCTTCATGTACGGCCTGCGCACGGCAGGGCCGGTGATCATCGGCACCACTCGGGTGTCGCTGCTCCGTTTCGCATTGCTGAACGCGGTGGGCGCGCTCGTGTGGAGCGCCTGCTGGGCCGGCGCCGGGTATCTGCTCGGACGCGCGGCCGAACATCTGCTCGGCGATCTTGCGCGCATCGAACGCGAGCTGCTCGGCGGCGCGGTGGTGCTGGCGCTCGTCGTGGCGATAGTGCTGCGGGTGTGGCGCGCGAGGGTACGGCGGTAGCGCGGCGACGGGAGGCATCGCGGTTCGCAGCGTAGGCAATTCGCAAGTAACTGGCGCCGCCGAGCCTGGCCGGTGAAGCAGCTCCCCGCCAGCACGCCCGCCAAACCCGCTGCCGCGGCGATTCCTAGCGCCTGCAAGGGCGTCGGCCATATGCGACGGCGACCGATCTCCGCGCGTCCGATGCCGAGCACGACGAGGACTGCGGCAGTGCCACGCGACGCGCGGAAGCCGGGCGCTCGCTGTCGGCGGTCGAGCGGCGCCTGGCCACCGGCGACGTCGCCGCCCGCGTCTTCAGCGGCGTCTCGCTCGGCACGATCCTGCTGCTGGCGGCGCAGGGGCTCGCGATCACCTATGGGCTGATGGGCGTCATCAACATGGCGCACGGCGAGCTCATCATGGTCGGCGCCTATGCGACATACGTCGTACAGAATTTCTTTCGCCAGTACGCGCCCGGCGCGTTCGACTGGTATCTGCTGTTCGCGATGCCGGCCGCATTCGCCGTGAGCGGCCTGGTGGGCGTCGTGCTCGAGCGCGCCGTCATCCGACACCTCTACGGCCGTCCGCTGGAGACGTTGCTGGCGACGTGGGGCTTGAGCCTCATCCTGATCCAGACGATGCGGACGATCTTCGGCGCGCAGAATGTGCAGGTCGAGAACCGCTATGGATGTCGGGCGGCGTCGAGATCATGACCAACGTCGTGCTGCGGTGGAGCCGCATCGTCATCATCGCGTTCGCCGGGGGCGTGCTGCTGCTCGTATGGGTGCTGCTGGCGCGGACTCGGCTCGGCCTGTTCGTCCGCGCCGTCACGCAGAACCGGCAGATGGCGAGTGCGCTCGGCGTGCGCACGCCGAAGATCGACATGATGGCGTTCGGACTGGGGTCCGGCATCGCGGGACTTGCCGGCTGCGCGCTGTCGCAGATCGGCAACGTCGGCCCGGACCTCGGCCAGAGCTACATCGTCGACTCGTTCATGGTCGTCGTGCTGGGCGGTGTCGGACAGCTGGCCGGCACGCCAGCGAATTCGATCGAGATCGCGATCTGGACCGCCGTCGGCGGCCGCGAAACCCTCATCGGGCCCGTGATCGGCGCCGGTGTCGTCAATCTGGGCAAGAGCTGGTTCACGCAGGCGCTGCCCGAGTACTGGCTGTACGTGCTCGGCCTGCTGTTCATCCTCGTCACCTTGTACCTGCCGCGTGGCATTGCCGGTCTGTGGACGCGGAGGCCGTAATGATGAACCTCGCCGTGTACGCGGAGCTGCAGGCGAAGGCCGGCGCCTCGCCGAGCAAGTCGACCGGCATCAGCGACGGCCGCGTCGTCACGCCCGGCGTCGACGTGAGCCATGGCGCCATTCTCTACCTCGACTCGATCTCGGTCAGCTTCGACGGCTTCAAGGCGCTGAACGACCTGAACCTCGTCGTCGACGCCGGTGAACTACGCTGCGTCATCGGCCCGAACGGCGCGGGCAAGACGACGATGATGGACGTCGTGACCGGCAAGACGCGACCGGATGCGGGCACCGCGTTCTTCGGGCAGACGATCGACCTGACGCGCCTGTCCGAGCCCGAGATCGCCGACGTCGGCATCGGCCGCAAATTCCAGAAGCCGACCGTATTCACCGATCACACGGTCTTCGAGAATCTCGAACTCGCGCGCAAGGCCGACAAGCGTGTGTGGCCGACGCTCACCGCCAGGCTCGATTCCGTATCGCGCGACCGCATCCTCACGATCCTCGAGACGATCAAGCTGGCACCCGAGGCCGGGCGGCTGGCGGGTCTCCTGTCGCACGGACAGAAGCAGTGGCTCGAGATCGGCATGCTGCTGATGCAGGAGCCGCAGTTGCTGCTGCTAGATGAGCCCGTCGCCGGCATGACGGACGACGAGACGATGCGCAGCGCGGAACTCTTCCTGTCGCTGGCCGGCGATTACACGCTGATTGTCGTCGAGCACGACATGGACTTCGTCGCGAAGATCTCCGACCGCGTTACCGTGCTGCACTAGGGTCATGTGCTCGCCGAGGGCTCGATGCAGCAGGTGCAGCAGAACGAACAGGTCATCGAAGTGTTCCTGGGTAGGTGAGGATTGGATGGACGACCCCCACGCTCACTTCGTTCGCTGCCCCCCGAGGGGGCGCATCCGTCGCTTGGGGCGGCCCTGCGCGACGGAGGACCCCCACGCTCACTTCGTTCGCTGCCCCCCGAGAGGGCGCGGTCAGTCCCTCGGGGCGGCCCTTCGGGACTGACGATGCTCACTGTCGAACGCCTGAACCAGTATTACGGCGGCAGCCACATCCTGCGCGACGTCTCGTTCGAGGCGCCGGCGGGCCAGTGCACGACGCTGTTGCGGTGCCTGATGGGCGTCATCGCCGCGCGCTCCGGGCAGATTCGCTTCGCCGATGCCAACATCGCCAGCTTGCCTCCGTATGCGCGGGCGAGCCTCGGCATGGGCTACGTGCCGCAGGGTCGCGACATTTTTCCGCGGCTCACGGTGCTCGAGAACCTGCAGATGGGCCTGGCGACGCAGAAGCGCGGCGCCGGCATCCCCCAGTACATTTTCGAAATGTTCCCGGTGCTGAAGGACATGCTGGGGCGTCGCGGCGGCGATCTCTCCGGCGGGCAGCAGCAGCAGCTCGCGATCGGCCGCGCACTGACGCTGCGCCCCAAGCTGCTGATTCTCGACGAGCCCACCGAGGGC
>JBDTNR010000026.1:0-15067 GCA_039933655.1 Betaproteobacteria bacterium
GGCACGAGGTCATGATCGCCATCGCGATGATGCCGGGGACGAAGAACTCGATGAAGCGGTAGCGTTCGGGCAGGATCGACACCGCCTCCAGCGCGATCGCCGGCGGGCTGCCCGTGGCCTTCTGGTTGGCCGCGGCCACGATCGTTTCCAGGAGCTGGATCTTGGTGGTCACCGACGTCGAACTCGGGTCGTACACATAGTCGATCGACACCGGGATGCCGGTGCCGGCCCCGACGACGCGCTGCCGCTGCAGGGCTTCAAAGTCCTTCGGAATCACGAGCAGCAGGTTCAGCCGATGCTCCTTCGCATACGCCGTGGCGTCGACGCCCACCGGTACCTGCCTGACGGTGAACGCGTCGCCGGTTGCGAGGGCGTCGAGCAGTCGCGCGGACGCCTCGCCGCGGCTGTTGTCCTGCACCGGGAGATCGAAGTTGAGGTGCTCCGGCTTGGTGAAGATCGTACCGAACACGAGCACGAGGATCACGGGAAACGCGAACGTGAAGAACATCGCCGATCGCTCGCGATAGAAGCTCCTGAGCCGCACGTCGAGATTGGCGGCGATGATCCGGGGCGTCATGCGGCGCGGTCCCGGACGCCGGTCGGGGGAGTCGCGGCCGTCAGTTTCAGGAATACCTCCTCGAGGTTGGGCTTGCGAACGTCGAGCCCGTCGAACTGCAGGCCCGACCGCTTCATCTCCTCGAGGATGCGGCGGACATCGTCGGGGGTCTTGACCGGGACGCACAGGTTGTCGTGGTTCTGCGGAACAGGGAGAAAGCCCATGTTCCGGAGCAGACTCGCCGCGGCGGCATCGACCGACTTCAGCGTCAGTCGCATCTGGTCGGCGTGTTCCTCCGTCAGTTTCGCCGGCGAGTCGATGGCGACGATCCGTCCCTTGGAGATGATCGCGACGGTATCCGCCAGCAATTCGGCTTCTTCCATGTAATGGGTGGTGAGGAAGACCGTCTTCCCGCGGTCTTTCAGTCCCTTGAGCACCTCCCAGACCTGGCGCCGGGCGCGCGGGTCGAGTCCGGTCGTGGGCTCGTCGAGAAACAGGATCTCCGGGTCGCTGACCAGCGCGACGGCGATCCCGAGGCGCTGCTTGAGCCCGCCCGACAGCGTGTTGAAACGGGCCGCGGACTTGTGGCGCAGATTGGTGAGGTCCATCAGCGCGTCGAGGTCGGCGCGGCATCCGAACACGCGGGCGTAGTACTGCAGGCTTTCGCGCACGGTGATGCGATCGAACGAGCTGAAGCTCTGCGGCAGAACGCCGATCCGCCGCACCACCTTGGCCTTGTGTTTCGTGACGTCCATCCCGAGCACCGTGACCGTTCCGGAGGTCGGCACGCGGATGGTCTCGATCACCTCCGCGGTCGTGCTCTTTCCCGCGCCATTGGGGCCCAGGAACGCGAACACCTCGCCCGACTTGACGGTGAACGAGATGTCGTCGACGGCCCGCAATGCGCCGTAGTGCTTGCAGAGCTTGTCCACGACGATGGCAGGTCCGGTATTCGACATGGTGACGTGCGTCGCTGGCGGGTCGGACGCGATGGCCTTGCTAGAGCTTTGCGAGTTCCTCTGCGATCGCATCGACGGCGCTCCGGACGAGCGACTCGGTGTGATTGATCGTGATGAACACCCGCAATCGCGTGGCGTGCTCGGACACGGCCGGATGGATGATCGGCTGGACGTTGAGGCCACGACGGAAAAGGGCGCGGGAGAGCAGCAGGCAGCGGACCGAGTTGCCGACGATGATCGGGATCACCGGAGTTCCCTCGGCGCCCCCCGTATTGAGCCCGCGCTCGCGGGCGAGACGGAGGAAAAGGCTCGACATCGCGTGCAGCCGCGCGACGCGCTGCGGCTCGCGGCGCAGGACCGTCAGGGCGGCCAGCGCGGCGGCCGCGTTGGGCGGCGAGATGCCGACGCTGTAGACGAATCCCGGTGCCGTGTACTTGAGGTATTCGATGAGTTCGGAGGAGCCCGCGATGTAGCCGCCGCAGCTGGCCAGCGATTTGGACAGCGTGCCCATCCATATCTCGACGCCGGAGGGCGCCACTCCGGCGTGTTCGCCGAGGCCGCGGCCGGTCTTGCCCATCGTCCCGAGCGAGTGGGCTTCGTCGACATAGAGCATCGCGTGATGCTCGTCTTTGATGTCGACGAAGCGTGCCAGGTCGGGGTAGTCGCCGTCCATGCTGTAAACGCCTTCGATCGCGATGAGCACGCGACGGTAGCCGTGGCGGATGCCCGTGAGGAGCACGTCGAGCGCACGCCAGTCGTTGTGGGCAAATCCGCGGCAGGTTGCGCCAGAAAGCCGCGCACCCTGGAGAATCGAGTTGTGGGCCAGGATGTCGTGGACGACGAGGTCACCCGGGCCCATCAGGTGCCCGATCGTCGTGACGTTGGTCGCGTGCCCGGAGACGAAGGCAATGGCCGCCGGCGTGCCAAGAAATGCGGCGAGCGCGTCCTCGAGGTCGCGATGAATCTGCTTTTCGCCGGAGACGAGGCGGCTGGCGCCCGCGCCGGTGCCGTAGCGGTCGATCGCGTCCTTGGTCGCCGCGGTGACCTCCGGATCGTGCGCCATCCCGATATAGTCGTAGGCGCAGAAGTTGGTCAGGTCCCGGCCGCCGATGCGCGCGAGGCCGCGCGTGCCCAGGTTCGGCCGGTCGTGACCCTGGTCCACATTGAAGTAGGGGTTGGTCTCGGCAACGGCCAGGAGCATGCGCTTGTGGCGCTTCAACTCCAGGTACTCCGGGAACAGCGCGACGTCGTAGTTTTCCGCCGGTACCAGGAGCGCGGACAGGTCGGATTGCGGATGATCAAGAAGGTGCTTCTGCACGGCCGCTGCAAGGTCGCCCAGGGTCTTCGCCCGGGAGTAGACCGTATCCGGCAGATGCCGCCCGAAGCTTTTCTCGAGTGCGGCAACGAGTTCCACTCGCTGCAGCGAATCGAGGCCGAGCGCCTCGATCGGCGTTTCGGGCGTGACGTCGGCAAGTCCGGTGCCGGACATCGCCAGCGCGTGCTGGCACACGGCGGCGAGCGCGGCGGATGCGGCCGGTGGAATCGAGGGCAGGGCCGGAAGAGTCGACGGGAGCCCGGGGTGTCCGCCGAGCCGGGCCAGGGGCTTCAGTTCGTCGGTGCGGAATGCTGTGCGGATCGCGTGACGCCGGATTTTTCCGCTGGAGGTCCTGGCGATGGTGCCGCAGCGGATCAGGACGACGGCATCGAGCGCCAGGCCGTGCTCTTCGAGCACCGCGGCGCGGACCGCGTCGATCACCGGGGCCAGGTCGGCCCCCCCTTCGCGGACGACCTCGTGCACGAGGACGAGGTGCTGCGCGCCGAGTGTGTCGACGGCGAACGCCGCGCCGAGGCCGGCGGCGAGCAACGGATGGCTGGCGCGCGCCGTGGCTTCGATGTCCTGCGGGTGGTGATTGAGTCCGCGGACGATGATGAGGTCGTCGATCCTGCCCGTGATGTAGAGTTGCTCTTCGTGCACGAAGCCCAGGTCGCCGGTCCGGAGGAAGGGACCGCCGTCAGCGTCGCGCAGTCGCGCATGGAACGTCGCCGCGGTCTTGTCGGGACTGCGCCAGTAGCCCTTGCCGATGGAGTCGCCGGAGACCCACACCTCGCCGATGCGGCTGGGCGCCGATGGCTCGCCGGTCGCGGGCTCGACGATGGCCACGCGAGTCGAGCCCACGGGCGTTCCGCAGCCGACGAGGTGGCGCGCGCCGGGGGTCCGGTCGGGCAGCGGCAGCACCACGTTGTGCGCGAGGGCATCGTCGCTGAATGCGCGTACCGTGGCGCCGCGTCCCGCCTTGGCCCCCGTGACCATCAGCGTCGCCTCCGCCAGCCCATAGCATGGATAGAAAGCCGCGGGCCGGAATCCGCACGGTGCGAAGGCCTCTGCGAAGCGGGCGAGCGTGGCCGGATCGACGGTCTCGGCGCCGATGAAAGCCACGGACCAGGAGGACAGGTCGAGGAGGTCGCGCTGGTCCGCCGTGATCTTGCGGACGCACAGGTCGTAGGCAAAATTGGGACCGCCGGAAACAGTCGCGCGCTGGCGACTGATCGTGTCGAGCCAGAGAAAGGGGTTCCGCACGAACATCGCGGGCGCCATGATGAAGTTCGCAATGCCGCAGCAGGCCGGCGCCAGGACGCCGCCGATGAGCCCCATGTCGTGATACGCAGGGAGCCAGAAGACAGCCTTGGTGTCGCGTCCGACATCGAAGGCGCTGGCGATGGCACGTGTGTTGGCGAGAAGATTGGCGTGACTCAGCATCACGCCCTTGGGCCGGCTGGTGGAGCCGGAGGTGTACTGGATCATCGCGAGCGAATCGGGATCCGGGTCGTGGTCGGCCCAGCCGTCGGCGTCGGCGTCGGTGAGCGCGTCGGTCGCAATCCAGCAAACCGCGGCGGTCCGACCTTCGATTGACGTCACATGCGCGGCAGTGACGGCGGTGCTGAGCACCACGGATGCCCCGGCGTCGTTGGTGAGCGCATGAAAACGATCGCGCGTTCGGGCCCGGGGCGGATAAGCGGGCACGGCCACACAGCCCGCGTAGAGCGCACCGAAGAAAGCGGCGATGAATTCGAGGCCGGGCGGGTAGGCAAGCACGACGTTCTGGCCTGCCAGCCGCATGTCCTGGAGGTAGGCGGCGATGGCCCGGGCGCGCCGGTCCAGCTGCGCGAAGCTGAGCGACGCCTGCGCCTTATCGCCGTCGGTCAGGTGCACGAAAGCGGTGGCGCCGGGGCGTTCCACGGCAAGCTCGCGGACGCGGCGCACGATGTTCATGCCGGCGGTCCCAGTGCCGGCCATTGCAACAGGGCGAACCCGGACCAGGCCGCGCGTCTCGCGCCCGAGCGGCGCCACGCTTTCGGGTCCCAGCCAACGCGGACTGGCGATGCCATCGGCCTGCGCGGCGTCATCGGCGCCGACGACGGTTGGGCGGTCGCCCTTCCGCGCGTGGTTGACCGTGGGCGACCGCAACTCGTCGCTGAAGAGTCCTGGCCGTACCTGGAGGGTCATGGCGGAGGTGCGGTGATGCGAACGTATGGAATCGTGGCGGAGTTCATGCGCATGCGTCGTTCGTCGTTGACTGATACGGAAGACTAGCGGGCGCGGCGCGCGCGGTCTGTGCGCTATCGAACAGAACATGCATCGCGCAAACACGCGGCCAGTGCGCGCAGACATCGTCACGATGTGCGCCGGGCTCCGGTCGCGCCCCATTCCGCCGCCGAGCGTTCTGACCGACCCCTGTCGTGCCTGCGCGCATCGGGTGCGGGCAGCTTAGGCGGGCCGTGCCCGGCTGGCGCGCGACGATTGCCGGTTTCCTTTGCCTGTCAACGACGCCGAATCGATCGCAATGTTCGATAGCGAACATACGGCAGACTTTGCGCAATGGGACAATCCTTCAGCGGACGCCCGATGCGCTTCGGTCTGCTGCCGATACGCGGGCGAGCGTGGTACCCAAGCGCTGCCCGAAGCGTCGTCCGGTGCGAACGCCACGTTCGGCAGGCACGGTGAGTTCATCTGATCAGCGCATCGCGTGCACTGCTGCCCGTGTGCCAAGCCGTTTGTCACGTCCATGGAGGAGCCAGCGTGTCACCAACATCGCCACATCCGATGCGCGCCAGGACCTCGACCGCCGCGACCTGTTCCAGTGGGTCGACCGGGACATCGCGGTGGCCGCTCGCCGTCCTGGCCCGGACGGTGCTGGCCGTTGCGGGCATGGCGATCGCGTCGGCGAGCGTGGCCAGGGATGCAAGCGATCCGACTCGCTGGGTCGGCACATGGAGTGCGAGCCCTCAGGCTGCTTGGCAACCGGTCGCGCTCGACGGCCAGACCATCCGGCAGATCGTGCAGGTGAGCATTGGCGGCACGCGCCTGCGGGTGCGTCTTTCCAACGCCTACGGCGAGGGCTCGTTGCGTATCGGAGCGGCGCGTGTCGGCCTGCGCAGCAACGGGGCAACGATCGTGTCGGGATCCGATCGGGTGCTGACATTCAATGGGTCGGAGTCCACGACGATTCCGGCCGGTGCCATGGCAATCAGCGACCCCGTGAATCTCAAGGTGTCCGATCGCGGCGATCTTGCGGTCAGCATCTACGTTCCCGGCCCCGCGCTCGCGGCGACCGAGCACGCGCTGGGGTTGCAGACCACCTATATCTCGCCCGCGGGAGATTTCAGCGGCGCCGATGCCCTGCCGACGGCGGTCACGACCCAGTCCTATTATTTTCTGACGGGTGTCGAAGTGGGCGCGGCCCCGCGATCCGTTGCCATCGTCACGCTCGGTGACTCGATCACCGACGGGCTGCACTCGACGGCAGACGCCAACAAGCGCTGGCCGAATCGGCTGGCCGAGCGACTGCGCGCGCAAAAGCGCGGCAACAAGGTCGCGGTGCTCAATGCGGGCATCAGCGGCAACCGCGTACTCCACGATACCGTCGGCACCAACGCATCGGCACGCCTTGATCGCGACGTGCTGGTGCAGTCCGGCGTGCGCTATGTGATCGTCCTGCTGGGTATCAATGACATCGGATTTCCGGGCGCCGCGTCCGCCGAAGAAATTATCGCCGGCCATCGCCAGATCATCGATCGGGCGCATGCGATGGGCCTCAAGGTCTATGGCGGGACCATTACGCCGTTCCAGGCGTTCCTGCCCGGTGTCTATTACACGCCCGATGGCGAGGCCAAGCGCCAAATCGTCAACCAATGGATCAGGACCAGCAAGGCCTACGACGCGGTGATCGATTTCGACATGGCCATACGCGACCCGGGCAATCCGGCCACGATGCGCGTGGCCTACGACAGCGGCGACAACCTGCATCCTAACGATGCGGGTTACCAGGCGATGGCCGATGCCATTGACCTGTCGTTGTTCGGCGGCCAGGTCGCGGGACGCCGTGCGCTGGCTGCAGGAAGTCCGTCAACACCGGTAATCACGCCGAAGGCCACACGCTGCCAGTGCCCGCCCTGATTCTGCCTGCGTAGTCGAAGGTCGGACGCGCGATCAATAGGGGAGCCTTGCCTTGAGCTTGAGGATCGGCCTTTCGACCAGGTGCCACATCGCCGTCGCCAGCAGGACCGTCAGTCCAAACCGCATCGCGAAGGGAGGAAGCGCGCGGATCACGGAGGAATGCAGGGAGAGCCAATCGACAAGCGGCCACATGAAGAGGTGGATGAGATACAGCCCGTAGCTGATCTTGCCGAGGAAGCGAAAGGGCGGGAAGTTGAAGAAGCCAAGCAACCAGCGGCTGTCCGTTTGCCACAATCCCAACACCATCGCGAGGAATCCGACCGCAAGTAGCGTCTGCATGGGTGGCGGGTGCATGACGTGGTCGATCGAGGGTGTGTCCGGCCGGAATACCACGAACAGTGCGACCACCAGTGCGAGGCCCGCCGGAAACATCCATCGACGCGCAGCGGCGCGAAACCTTTCGGCGGCGCCCGATGTATCGGCGAACACCACGGCGCCCACCGCGCCTGCGACGAGATATTCGCCGCAGACCAGTGGAATCAGACCATACGCCGACTTGGGCAGGAACGCGGCGAAGAGAACGCGAAAGCCGATGCACGTGCCCCACAGCGCGAGCAACCAGGCCAGTCGCGTCCGCCCCGGCCGCAGCGACAGGAACAGCAGCGGGAACACGAGATAGAACTGCTCCTCGACGCACAGCGACCAGAAGTGGATGCCGTACATCCGCACGGGATCCCATGCCATGTCCACGAGTTCAGGCCGGACCCACGTGTAGAAGAAGATCCCCCAGTTCATCACGTAGAGGACATAGACCGGCAGGTAGGCGATGCCGACAGTGGCCGCCGCCAGACCCAGCACGAGGTAGTAGGCGGGAAAGATTCGCAACGCGCGGCGTGCGTAGAAGCTCTTGAGCACCTGACCGCGCGGCCGGTGCTCGAAGGCGATCAGGATTCGGGTGATCAGGAATCCGCTGATCACAAAGAACAGGGAGACGCCGTAACTTCCCCACCAGAACAACGTGACGTCGCTGTGCACCAGAAACACGGGCAGGAACGCGAAGAACCGAAGTCCGTCGATCTGTTTGCGGTGCTCAAGCGATTGCATATGGCGCGCGCCCGGGTCGAATTGGTGCAACCGTCGCGCAGCTTCGCTTGCGGCGCGACCTGGTGGCGGTTGGGCGGGATCGCATTGTGGTGGCCTCACCCTGGAGCAGCAGACCATCGTCGGCAGTGGCATACGTTGCGACCAGCGTACAGTGGATGCACCTTATGCCTCAAGCGGCCGGGCGCATCTGCTGCGTCCTGTGGAGGCGGGCGCGCCATCATGTCGACGTCCGCGACGCCGCTTCCGGGCCAGCTGTGTGGCGACGCCGGGGCGGGCCTGTTCGCTGTGCTAGGCCAATGCGCGCGATGCGCCATCCTCTGTCCTTCAATCCACCATGAAAGATCTTCGACAGAGCGTCGAGGAATGCTCTGCAACCGCGCAGGGAAGCCGCTTCGCAGGGTCTCTGCGCGTGCCGGCGGTTGCGGAGTACCGCCTGCTGACAATGCGTGCGGCAGCACGCGCGGTCTGTACGCTAGCGAACAGAGGAGGCGGTGCCGCGGCGCCACCACAACGGGGCGGCGTCCGGACCTGAGAAGGCGGGTGCGCGCGTTGCGCCGACATGGCGTGCCAACGACTTGCACGCCTGCGCACAGGCGCCGTCACGCAGAAGCCGTCAAATCGCTCGGCGGCCCGGCGGGCAGCAGAGGTTTCGCGCCGGGCCGCCGCATCGGGCAGGCATGTGCGACAGCGTACAGACGCGACGGAAACGTTGCCCTATGGTTCCATCCGCTGCCTTGGGTCAGTACGCACGCGAAGTAGAGGCATCGGGCATCGAGTCCGCTTTCGTGGCGCGCGAGGACTGACCCGTCTGCTTGACCATACGCTGCGGTTTGGAGGGTGTCAGTGCCAGCGTTTCAATGCGCGACCGCGGTCAATCGCCTGCTCGGGACGCTGCCGGAGAACGACCTGCGTCGGATTCTCGCCGGGTGCGAGACCGTCGAGCTTTCGTTCTCGGACATGCTCTACGTTCCGATGGCACGGCTCTGTCACGTCTATTTTCCGACCAGCAGCTTCATCTCGCTCATCATGCCGGTCGATGGGAAAGACTCCGTCGAGATCGGCCTCATCGGCGACGAGGGCATGTTCGGTGTTCCGCTGTTGCTTGGCGTCGATGCGTCGCCCGTGGGAGCAGTCGTACGCGGCGCGGGACGGGCGTTGCGAATGGATGCCGCACGGTTCTGCCGCGAGCTCGGGCGCAGCGAGCAGCTGGAGCGCACCATCGACCGCTATGCGTTCGTTCATTTGAGCCAGCTCGCGCAGGCGGCCGCTTGCACGCGCTTCCACGTGGTCGAGGCGCGGCTGGCCCGCTGGCTTCTGATGACGCAGGACCGCGCGCACGCAGAGACCTTTCACATCACGCAGGAGTTCCTCGCATTGATGCTGGGCGTGCGTCGGGTAGGGATCACCATGGCGGCCAAGTCGCTTCAGCGGCGCGGTCTGATCAGGTACAAGCGCGGCGACATCACCGTACTCGACCGGCGGGGGCTGAAGTCCGCATCCTGCGGCTGCTACCGGTCAGACCGCGCCTGCTACGATCGGATGCTCGGGGCGTCGCTCCCGGGTTGGCCAGATTGCGGGCCGTCGCCGCTGCTCCCCCCATTGGTCAATGGGCGCGATGCCTTGGAGCCCGGTGCTACGGCGCGATGAGCGGCGGATTCTCGTCTGCGGCTGCTTCCCTCGTCCCGTCTCTCGAGTGCGTTGCCGCGGTTGTGGGTACAGTTCGGCGCATACCCTCCCAAGCCGGATGGGGCCGACGGCGGGTCAGGACGAAAGGATTCGAGAATGATGAACTTCGGATACCACAGCCTGTGGGGCGTGCTGATACTCGCGGGCGATATCTGGGCGATCATCAACATTTTCCAGAGCTCCGCGTCGAACGAGAAGAAGCTGCTCTGGACCATCGTGGTGGTGCTTCTGCCGGTGCTGGGTCTGATCCTTTGGTATTTCCTCGGTCCGCGGACGGGCAGGTCGTAGGCGGCGTCGCTGCTACGTCGCCGCGCGCCGCCACGCGCACGCGTATCCGACCGACGCCGATCTTCTTGCGGGAGGATTTACCTGGTCGGACGGACCCGCGATGAGCGGGCAGCGCGATGCGCGCTGAGGACTGTCGCGCGGACTAGTCCGTCGGCGCGGCGCCGTCACCTTCCAGGCGCTCCTCGACGGCAAGCGGCACGGGTCCACCTCCGGCTTCGACCGCGATATGCAGGATCTGCTTCAGCGCGGTGACCGCCTCGCTCAACGCGATGCATGCATTGCGGCTGCGCTGCGCGGAGAGGACCAGCGTGTCGGCCGGAACGTCGTCAGCGCATTGGAGATCGGCGCTCAGCACCATCAGTGCGTCGAGCACCTTGCACACTTCAATCGCGGTTTCTTTGGTGGGTTGCATGGTCGGCCGGGACGGGAAGGGATAAGGGCGCAGCACATCCGCGCGCGCCGCGTGGTTACATTTCATGAACGGGCGGGTGCCTACGGAAGGATGGGCGACCGGCCCGTCGCAGGGGCGTCATTCTAGCTGATATCAGCGCCCGCCGCGGTGCGACAGATGACACGTGCGACGCGGCGCGCTAACATTGAAACGTCCGCTGCAACGGATGCTGCGGTGTGGCGTGCGAAGGTGACTTCGCCCGTTTTGCCCGGCTCATGACGATACTCAAGATCAGTTCGGCGCGGCGGGCAGGCCCCTTGCAGAAGGGTAGGCGATATCTGCGCAACAGGAGTGGTTGATGGTCCCCGACCCCGTCTACCTGGCGAATGTGTCAGGTGCTTTCCTGGAAGCGCTGCGCGAGGCGCAGGCATTGGCCGCCGTGGGCGAGTACGGCGCGCCCCTCGCGGATGTGCTGCGCCACGCGCGCGAACTCCACGAAATCATGGTCGAGGAACTGGCGAGCGCCCGGCGTGCCACCGGCGAATACGCCGGCGGGCTGCTGCTGGAACTCGGTGAGCGCATGGCGGCACTCGAGCAGTTCCTCGCGGACAAGCGCGACCACCGCGCCCCTTGAAGGTCAGCCGATTCCCGGAATTTCGATCCACGTCGTCGACGTCTCGCTGGGCCAACCTGCATGGGACCTGTTCGTCGAAATGCATTCGCTCGATCCGGTGAAGATTTCGCCACGGTGGATGTCGGTCCGGCGTGGCTCGTGACGGGCGCCGCCGCTTGCACGCGCGTGCAAGGCGATTTGCGCGGTTCCCTGTAGAGTAGGTTCCCCCCTGCCGCCATGCCGCGCCCGGCACGGTGAGATGTGATGTAGCAAGGGCAGGGGGTCACCGATTGCTATCATTGCCGGGTACGGCCTCCCGACCATGCGCGCATATCCCTTTCGCCCCCTTGTGCTTGCGCTGATCGCGTCCGCGATCGGCGTGTCCACGCCTGGCGCCAGCGCCGACGTGTGGGGCTATATCGACGAGCAGGGTCGGCCACATGTGGCCACCGAAAGGCTCGACGAACGCTACCAGCTCTTTTTCAAGGGCCGCAGCAGCGCGGACCTGCCGGAGGCGCCCGTCGAATCGGCGACCGATGCGATGTTCGAGCGGACGGCGATCTTCAGGCGGATGGAAGGCCATCCCAACGTCAAGCGCTTCGAGCCGCTGATTGCGCGCTACGCCAAGCAAGCCAACGTCGACGCGGCGCTGGTGAAGGCGATGATCGCGGTGGAATCGGCGTATCAGCCCGACGCGGTGTCCGCCAAGGGCGCGCTCGGCTTGATGCAGGTGGTCCCGGAGACCGGAGTGCGCTACGGCATCAGCGGCGATGGTAAGCGCACCGCGACGCAGAAGCTCCTCGATCCGGCGATCAACGTGCAGGTCGGCACGCGCTACCTGCGCGACCTGCTCGTGATGTTCTCCGACGACCTTTCGCTTGCGCTCGCGGCGTACAACGCGGGCGAGGGCGCAGTGCTACGTTACGCCAACCAGGTGCCGCCGTATCCGGAAACGCAGGAGTACGTGAAGCTGGTCCAGCAGTTCTATGCGCTCTATCGGCCACCTCCGCCGCCGTTGCCGCCGGCGACGCCGAAGCGGATCACGATTCCGCCGCGCGGCGGCGAACCACGCTAGCCCTGGCCGATCGTCACGGCGACAGATAGCCCAGGCGGCGCAGTTCGCCGGCGACGTTCGTAGCGAGTGCGCGATAGCCGTCGCCGTTGAGATGGATCGCGTCGGCACGCAACGCATCGTTGCGCAACAGCGCCCCGAGGCCGGGACTCGCGATCGGCACGTTGGCGGCCTTCGCGAACTCAGCATAGAGGGACGCATCGGAAAAGCCGGAGAGGCCGAGCGTGGGCACGGCCAATAGCACCAGCGGGATCGCGGCGGCGCGCGCCGCCGCGATGCAGCGCTGCAACCCGTCCTTCAGCGCCGCGGGCGGCCGCATCCGCAGGAAGTCGTTGCCGCCGAGAAACACCAGCACCAGCGCCGGCCGGTACTCGTCGAGCAGCGAAGGCAGGCGGTCGCAGCCCTGTTGCGCCGTGTCGCCGGGAATGCCACCGTTGACGACGGTCCAGCGCGTGGCGGACGCCAGGTGGCTGGGATAGCTCGTTTCCGGCGTGGCGCCAGTGCCATACGTCAGGCTGTCGCCCAGCGCCAGTACCGTGGTGCCCGGCGGCAGCGCCTCGACTTTCGGCTTGCCGCATCCGGCAACGAGCAGCGCCATCGCGATGGCGACGCACAGGCACGGCAGCGTGGGAAGGTTCATGACCGCAGTATCGCGAATGGCAGGTAATCGAGGCAATGGTCGCCGCTTTTGGCGATGTCCGCGATAATGAGCGCCTCCATGGAATCCCCCATCGTCACCACGTCGTCGTCCTTCCTCGCGCCACCCGAGGACCTCGATCGCTTCGACCGCGCGTTCGCGCGCGCGGCGGGTGCCGTGCTGACGGACCGCAACGCCGTGCGGCTGCTGCTCGACTCGCGCGAGAATTTTCCGGCGTGGCTCGACGCCATCCGGGCCGCGCGGCACTACGTGCTGTTCGAGAGTTACATCATCGCCGACGACCGCGTCGGGCGCGAGTTCATGGCGGTGCTGACGCAGAAGGCACGCGAGGGCGTGCGCGTGCATCTCGTCTACGATTGGCTCGGCTCCACGAAGTTCGGCGCGCCGTGGAAGGGCCTGCGTGCGGCCGGTGCCGACGTCCGCTGCTTTAATCCGCCGAGTTGGGACAGTCCGCTCGCCTGGCTGACGCGCGACCACCGCAAGTCGATCGTCGTCGACGGCGACGTGGCATTCGTCAGCGGGTTGTGCGTCAGCGATGCATGGGAAGGCGACCCCGCGAAGCGGCTCGAGCCGTGGCGCGACACCGGCGTGGAAGTGCGCGGTGACGCCGTCGCCGATGTCCAGGCGGCCTTCGGGCAGGTGTGGTCGGCCTGTGGCGGAGAGCCGCTGCATTTCGAGCGCGCGGCCGAGCAAGCCATCGTCGGCGATATGCGCGTGCGGGTGATCGCCGGCGTACCCAACGCCGCCGCCGTCTATCGCACGGACCTGCTGGTCGCGTCCACTGCACGCAAGCGCCTGTGGATCACCGATGCGTACTTCGTCGCCACCTCCGCCTACACGGAAGGACTGCGCGCTGCCGCGCGCGACGGCGTCGACGTGCGGCTGCTGGTGCCGGGCGCGAGCGACATTCCGGCGATCTCGCCGCTGTCGCGCGCCGGCTACAGGACGCTGCTCGAGGCCGGCGTGCGCGTGTTCGAATGGAACGGGACGATGCTGCACGCCAAGACCGCCGTCGCGGACGGCCTCTGGTCGCGCGTCGGCTCCACCAATCTCAACCTCGCGAGCTGGATCAGCAATTACGAACTCGACGTGACGGTCGAGGACCCGGAATTCGCTGCGGTGATGGAGGTCCAGTATGAGACGGATCTCGCGCACGCGACCGAAATCGTGGTTACGCGGCGCAATCGCGTACGCCCGACCGAACCCCGCGCCGAGGCCGAGCCCGAAGCCCACGGCGGGGCGCGGCGCGCCGTTTCGGGCAGCGCGGGACGGGCGGCAGCGGGTGCGGTCAGTGTCGGCAGCGCTCTCGGTGCGGCGCTCACCAATCGGCGCAACCTGGGGCCTGCGGAAGTGGGCCTGCTGACCACAATGGCCATCGTCATGGCCGGAATCGCGATCGTGGCCGCACTCTTTCCCCGCGTACTCGCGTGGCCCATCGCTTTTTTCGCCGCATGGCTTGCCATCGCCTGGGCCCTGAAAGGCCTGCATTTGTGGCGTCGCGCTCACCGTCCCGGGCCGCCGGAGCGCAAGGACCGGCCAGGCGTGGCCGCGACTGGCGAGAAGGAAGGCTGAACTGATATAATTGGCGGCTTGCGCCCGTAGCTCAGTTGGATAGAGTACCTGGCTACGAACCAGGGGGTCGTGGGTTCGAATCCTGCCGGGCGCGCCAGTAATTCAAGGGGTTAGCGAGAGCTAGCCCCTTTCTCATTTACGGCCTGTGCCGTAAACGTGCCGTCCGGCGGATCCTCGACCACGGCGCGCAAGGCGCACAGGCGATCCGCATACGGGGCCGGATGTTCGGCGGAGAAGTGCGCGTACCGCTGCATCATCTCCGGACTCTCCCATCCGCCCAACTCCTGCAGTGCGTGCAGCGGCGTGCCGTTCTGCATGTGCCAGCTCGCCCAGGTGTGCCGCAAGTCGTGCCACCGGAAGTCTTGGATGCCAGCCCGTTCCAGCGCCTGATACCAAGCCTTCGTACTGACCTGCAGAATCGGCTGCCCGCGAAAGCTGACTACGCGCGTCACGTGCTTCCCGATCCGACCACGGATGATCGCCACGGCTTCCGCATTGAGCGGCACCGCAATCGCCTTCCGTGCCTTGGCCTGATCCGGATGAATCCACGCCAATCGCCGCACCAAATCCACCTGCGACCACTGCAACCCGGTGACATTAGCCCGCCGCAGTCCTGTGGCGAGGCTGAATGCCGCCATGTTGGCCAAATGCTCCGGCATAGACGGCGACAATCAGGGAGTCCGGTGGAACGACAAACATGATGGCCGGTGGTG
>JBDTNR010000027.1:0-15018 GCA_039933655.1 Betaproteobacteria bacterium
CGCGCGGTCCGATTTGATTGCCCGCCGCGCCGCAAACCGCGATGATTGGTCCTTCAATCGTATCCGCGGCGCGAGATTTTCGACGCCGCGATGGCGGGGCGGCGGCAGTGACGTATTGCGTAAGTGTCAAGCTGGACGAGGGCATGATTTTCGCGTCGGATTCGCGGACCAACGCGGGCCTCGACAACATAGCGAAGTTCTGCAAGATGACGGTGTTCGAGCGGCGCGGCGATCGCGTGCTCGTGCTGCTCAGTTCCGGCAACCTGGCCGGCACGCAGGCGATCATCAGCTTGCTGACGAAGCGCGCGAACAATGCCGACAGCGCCTCCTCGCTGTGGAACGCGCCGACCATGTTCGACATGGCGAACCTCGTATCCGACGCGATGCGCGACATCGAGCGCCGCGACGGTCCTTCGCTGCAGGCGAGCGAAGTTAGCTTCAACGCATCGTTCATCCTGGGCGGCCAGATCCGCGGCGAGCCGATGCGCCTGTTCCGCATCTACGCCGAAGGCAATTTCATCGAGGCCGGCGCGGACACGCCGTACATCCAGACCGGCGAGACGAAGTACGGCAAGCCGATCATCGACCGCGTGATCTCCGGCGACACGAGCCTCGCCGATGCCGCCAAATGCATCCTCGTCTCGTTCGACTCGACGATGCGCAGCAATCTTTCGGTCGGCATGCCGATCGACCTCGTCTGCTACGAAATCGACAGCCTGGAAATCCGGATGCGCCGGCGCTTCATCGAGGGCGACCCGTATTTCACGACGCTGCACCGCAGCTGGAGCGAGGGTACGCGCCGCGTGTTCAGGGAGCTTCCCGAGCTCGTCTGGTGACGCCGCCGCCGCGCGCAGCACGAAGGATCGACGGCGATTTCGTCGTGGTAACCTGCGAGCATGGTGGCAACCGCATCCCCGCCGAGTATGCCATTCACTTTCGCGGCTGGCAGCCGGTGCTCTCCACCCATCGCGGATTCGACGCTGGCGCGCTCGTCATGGCACGCGAACTCGGGCTTGCGCTGCGCGCGCCCGTCGTGGCGTCGACGGTGAGCCGCCTGCTGGTGGATCTCAATCGCTCGCTATCCAATCCGCGTGCCTGGTCCGCAGCAACCGGCGTCCTTCCCCCTGATGTCAGGCGGCGCATCGCGCGGCGTCATTACACACCCTACCGCGACCGCGTCATGGCGCTCGTCGCCAACGCCATCGCGGCGGGCCGCCGGGTGGTCCACATCTCGTCGCACAGTTTCACGCCCGTGCTGGACGGCGACGTGCGCACCGCCGACGTCGGCCTGCTGTACGATCCCGCCCGGTCCGGCGAAAAGGCGTTCGCCGAGCGGTGGCAGGCGGCCTTCGCCGCGGAGGCACCGGCACTGCGGGTGCGCCGCAATTATCCCTACGCGGGCCGCGACGACGGCCTCACGTCGTATCTGCGTGGCCGCTTTCCCGCCACGCGCTACCTGGGCATCGAGCTCGAGTTCAACCAGTCGTTCGCGCTCGGCGCGGCGGGCCCGTGGCGGCAACTGCGGCGCAGCGCCGTCGCGACGCTTTTGAAGGTGCTGCGTTGAGCGCGCCGCGCGCCGCTGCGTCACCGACGGCAAGGAGTCTCGCGTGAAAATCCGCATCGGCTATGACATGGTCTACGAGTGTCCGCAGCCGACACCGATGATCCTGATGGTCCACGTGCACTATTCGCGCGTGTCTGACGTTCTCGTACCCGACCACATGCTGACCGATCCGCCGGTGCCGTCGACCGCGTATCGCGACGGCTTCGGCAACTGGTGCAGCCGGATCGTCGCGCCCCCCGGCAGCATCCGCATCTTCGCCGACGGTGTCGTCCGCGACACCGGGCTGCCCGACGAAGTCGTGCCCGACCTCCAGCAGGCGGCCGTGCAGGACCTGCCGGAGGAGACGCTCGTCTATCTGCTCGGCAGCCGCTATTGCGAAACCGATCGGCTGGTCGACGAAGCATGGCGCCTGTTCGCACACACGCCGCCCGGGTGGGCGCGCGTGCAGGCGATCTGCGATTTCGTCCATCGCCACATCACGTTCGGCTACCGGTTCGCGCGCCGCACCAAGTCGGCATGGGAGGCCTACAACGAGGGCGCGGGCGTCTGCCGCGACTACGCGCATCTCGCGCTGACGTTCTGCCGCTGCATGAACATCCCCGCGCGCTATTGCTCGGGTTACTTGGGCGACATCGGCGTGGCGCCGTCGGCGGATCCGATGGACCTCGCCGGCTGGTTCGAGGCGTTCCTCGGCGGCCGCTGGTACACGTTCGACGCGCGCAACAACACGCCGCGCATCGGCCGCGTGCTGATCGCGCGCGGCCGCGATGCCTCGGACGTCGCGATCGCGACGACGTTCGGACCCAACGTCCTCAACAGTTTTTTCGTCCGCACCGACGAAGTGCCCGAGGTCCCGCCCGCGAGCCCCTGACGACGCGCTAGCTGTGCAAGCTAAATATGTTGTCTCCGTCACGCATGCATCCTGCTCATCCGTCGTTCCCGCGAACGCGGGAACCCAGTGACGTTTTGCCTCGCGCAGAGTGGGCTCCCAAGACGCTTTAGTCCCCGCCTTCGCGGGGACGACGGCAGGTGCCAGGACGTTGCGGCACGGGAACGCGAAACATCGTATTGAAGGTTGACACCTAGTGGCGTTTCACCGGCCTCGCGGAGAGTGAGCCTCTGAGACGCTGGGTCCCCGCTTTCGCGGAGACGACGACTGATGGCATGACGTTGCAACGCAGGAACCCGAAACGACGTACTGAAGGTTGACAGCTAGCGGCAGGCGATGAACGTCATGTAGCCCGCCGCGCTGCCGGCGCCCATCCGCAGCACGCGCGGATCGCGCAGGTTGCCGTCGTGCCCCGGCGAATTTCTCCACGCGGTCAGCTGCTGCTCCGGCGTTGCGTAGTTCCAGCCGATGTTCTCCACGCACAGCGTATAGCCGGACCGCTCGAAACGCGTCCGGAACCCGTCGTGCGTCAGACGCCCCGCGCTCGCCATCGCCATGCTGTGCTCGCGGGCCAGCGCGTCGAGGCGCCCGTCCTCGAGCAACGCGGGGAGGTTCGCCCCGACGCGAAATTCGTTGACGAGGACGACGATGCGCGCGCCGAAGGCGTCGTTTTCGGTCGCAGGCGCCGCCGCGGCCATCGTCGTGACGACGAGCGCGCACGCCAGCAGGCCGGTGCCGCGGCGGCGAAGGTGACGGGCAAACGCGGGACGATCGGCAGCGTGCGACATGGGCGATTGTAGTGCGGTTGCCACCTGCCGTCGCGGCGATGCGGCCGGCCGGCGAGGTTCCGCGGGAGTTCATCGCGCGCCCTTGGGTTCGAGAGAGCGCGTCGGGCATTGCTCGCATCCCGTTGGCGCTCGTCCTCCGCCGCGACGCGCCGAGTGGCGGATTCGCGGCCGCCCACGGCGCATTGCTACCCGGGAAAAGCCAGCAGCCCAGGTTGCGGCGACCGGGAACCTTCGATGCGACGAAGCAGGCGGCGACCAGCGTGGCGATCATCGCCGGCCAGCGCACGAATCACAGATAGTCCACGCTCGCCGCCTCCGCAGGCACCACACGGCGCCCAGCCTCGTATCGGTCTCGCAACGGCGCGTTCAGCGCCCGCGCCGTTGCGCCACCGATCGTAGTCTGTACGCGTCACGCCCTTCGAACTCGCGGTCGCGGCGTGAGATGCACGTTGCGTCACGCGCCGGTCACAACCGTCCCGTCAGCAGCATGACGAGCAGGATGACGACGACGATGCCCACGATGCCGCTCGGGAAATAGCCCCAGCTGCGACTGTGCGGCCACGTGGGCAGCGCGCCAATGACGACAAGGACGAGGATGATGAGGAGGATGGTTCCGATCGACATGACAGATCTCCGTTGTAGTGGTTATTGCGGCACGCGCGTAGGCTTTTGGCGGTCGCCGCGCATCAGCGCGCGAACAGTGCGAAGAGGATGATGATCGGGATCGGGACTCCGAGAATCCAGAGCAACATTGAACGCATGGCGTTTTCTCCTTGGAATTGATGGAAGTGCGGGTGGCGCGTTGATCAATCGAGCGAATCGCGCTGGCGGCCGCCGATGGTTGCCGCGTACGACGCGCAGAACGCGCCGATCAGCAGCGACAGGAACACCCACAGCGCCATGTAGGCGGTGGCCTTGCGCGCCGCTTCCGCGATCTGGCGCGCCTTCGCGGTAGATGCTTCGGCCGTGAGCTTCGCGGCCTCGACCGTTTGCGACACTCGCTGCTCGGCGTCCGCAGGCGTGATGCCCGTGCGGCGCGCGACAAGCTGCGCGAGGTAGGACCTGTCGCCGGCGCTCAACTCGCCCTGCCGCAGCGAATTGGCGAGGATGCGAGCCGTCTCGGTCCGTATCGCGTTGGTGTCGACGCCTGGTTCCGGCGCGCGATCGGTGCGATACAGCATGTCGACGAAATACATTCCGCCGTTGTCGGTCGGACCGGACCCGGACGTCGCCGCCGCGCCGCCGCTACCGATCGCAGCGGCACCGCCGGCGGCCATCGCACCCGTCGTCGCGACGGTACCCACCATCGACGACGCCGCCGACGTCAGCAGCGCGGCACTGACGATCGTCGCCAGTGCCCACGCCAGAAAGCCATGCACAGAATCGCGGAAGTAGGATTCGTCGGCGTCCGCGCCCATCCAGCGCACGCGCAGGCGTCCGGCGATGTAACCGCCGAGCGCGGAGGCCGCCGCTGACATGACGATCAGCCAAGCGATGGCGCCGACGCCCAGCGTGGTCGCCGATGCGCCCTGATACGCCCAGGGGGAGATCGCGGACAGACCGAGGCCACTGCCGAGGGTGAGCAGGATCAGCGACAGCGCCGCGGCCGCGATCGCGCCGCCCACGATGGCACCCCATGCCACCGCGACCATCCCCCGTTCACCCGTTGGCGCAATGCGCGAATCCGCGCCCATCGTCACGATTGCTGCTTCCATGAATCCTCCCGCTGCATTGAGACTGTCGTTGGTCCGGCTGGAAAAGCCCGGTGTGATCGCCGCCCGCGCCTCTGTCTCCCCGGGCACGTTCGCGTCGCGCGCGGTCGCAACCAATGTGCGCCGCGTGCTACGGCGTGAATATGCCTACCGGTCTCGGGAGCGGGAATCGTCGCGTCGCTAAAATTGCCGTAGGACGCAACCTACAGCACGGCGTTGCGGCGGCATGCATGCCGAGCGAAGAGGCTGCGCTGCCGACGCTCGCAACCGTCATGCGCCACGCGCGAGGAACGCCGCGGGCGGGCGCTCAACTGCGAGGCAGCCCCTCTGCCTTCCTGCGGACGCGCGCACGCGTCGTCCCCAACGGCGCGTCCTGCCGCTATGCCAGTCGCTTGCGCAGCGCGGCGGTGATCGTCTGCTTCGTCGCGAAGTAGTCCGCCCACGGATCCTTGCGCGCGACGGCGACCCGCCGCACGACACTGCCGACGTTGAAGTGGTCGAAACGAACGTCGTGCGCCAGCTCCTCCCACGCGATGGGTGTCGCCACCGGCGCGTTGTTGCGCGCGCGCACCGCGTACGGCGCCACGGCGGTGGCGCCTAGCGCATTGCGCAGGTAGTCGATGAAGATCTTGCCGCGCCGCCTTTCCTTCGCGAGCGCCGCGGTGAACCGGTCGGGAAACGTGCGCACCAGGAAGTCCGCAACCGCTTTGGTGAACGCCTTCGCTTCGGTCCACGTGAGCGTCGGTCGGACCGGCAGCACGACATGCAGCCCCTTGCCGCCGGTCGTCTTCAGGAAGCCGGTGAGTTTCATCTCGTCCAGCAATGTGCGCAGCAGGCCCACCGCGGTCACGAGCTCCTTCCATTCGATGCCGTCGTCCGGATCGAAGTCGAAGACCAGCGTGTCCGGACGGTCGAGGCGCGGCACGCGCGAGCCCCACGGATGCAGTTCGATGACGCCCCACTGGACCAGGCCGACGAGTGCGGCGGCGGACGCCGCGCTGAAATACGTCGCGGGTCCGTCGGACGTCGGCACCTCGACACGCTTGACGGCCGCGTTGACGCTGCGGTCGGCGTTCTTCTGGTAGAAGCACTGTCCGGACCAGCCGTCCGGGCAGCGCAGCAGCGACAGTGGGCGTCCGGCGAGATGCGGCAGGAGCCGCGGTGCGATCGTCGCGTAATACCGCGCGAGATCGCCCTTGGTGATGCCGGCCTCGGGAAAGTACGGCTTGCCGGCGTGCGACAGTTGCACGCCTTCGACCTCGCAGGAGTCGGGATCCGAAGAGGCCGCCGCATGGCGCGTGGCCGTCACCTTCCGCGTCGGCACCGGCTTCGCTGATGTCCTGCTGGCTGCCTTCGCTGCGGCTGGCGGCGTCGCGTGCCTGCTCCGGGGCTCAGGAGATTTCGCCCCCGCAACCGGGGCGGAACGCTTCGCCGCAGTCGTGGCTTTCGCCTTCGCTGCCGGCGCCCGCTTCGTCGCCGCCGCCTTGCCCGCCGAGCGCTTTGTCGCGGCGCGCGCTTTCACGCCGGCCCCCGCGTCCACCGGCACTTCGCGGACGACGTCCGCAGCCTTTTTGTCGAGACGCAGTCCCTGGAAGGACGGGTGCCGCAGCGCGCCATCATTGCTCCATTCGGTGAATGCCACTTCGGCGACGAGTTCCGGGCGCACCCAATGCGCGCCTTTGGCGGCGAAGCCTCGCGGCGGATTGGCGAACACGGGCGCCGCCACCTCGAGCTTGCGCAGTTTCGCCGCCAGCGTGCGCAACAGCTCGTCGTCGAACCCGGTGCCGACCTTGCCTGCATAGCGGAGTTCACCGCCATCGTAATAGCCGAGCAACAGCGCGCCGAAACCGGCGCGCGACCCTTGCGGATCGGTAAAGCCGCCGACCACCAGTTCCTGTCGCCGCAAGCATTTCACCTTGAGCCACTCGCGTGAGCGCGTGCCGCCGGCGTACAAGGATTCGGCCTTCTTGCAGATGATGCCTTCGAGGCCGAGCGCGCATGCCTGCCGGAAGAAGTCGGCGCTGCCGCCGCGCGCCTCCGGTCCCACCTTCACCGTGCCCGCGCCGTCGCCCACTACACCGCGCAGCAGCCGCTTGCGTTCGGTCAACGTTGCGTCGCGCAGGTCGAGACCATCGATGTACGGCAGGTCGAACGCGAAGAACGCGAGGTCCTTCGCCGTCGCCGCGGACAGGGCGTTCTGCAACGCCTGGAAGCTCGTGCGCCCCTTTCCGTCGAGCACGACGACCTCGCCGTCGATCCACGCGCGCTTGACGGGCAGCGCCGCGAGATCCTTCGCCACCGCCGCGAACGACTTCGTCCAGTCCTTGCCGGTCCGCGAATACATGCGCGCGCGGCCGCCGTCGATGCGGCAAAGCATCCGGTAGCCGTCGTACTTGATCTCGTTGATCCAGTCGTCGCCGCCGGGGGCGCGCGCCACCAGCGTCGCCAGCACGGGCGCGAGCGTGGCCGGCATCGGCGCCTTCTTCGCGCCCGCCGGTGTGCCGGCGCGCGCGGACGGATTCGCGTTCGCCCTGCCGCGCGACGCGACGGCGCCTGCCTCCACGTTGGCCTTCGCCGACAGCTTCGACCGCCCGACATGGGCGCGCGCCTGCGCGATCTCCTCGATGCTCCGGCCCGACGCGACGCTGTCCGGTGCGGCTTCGACGACGGCGGGTCCGCCGGGTCGCGCGTACGCGTCCTTTTCCTTGATCAGCAGCCACGCCTCCGCGCCGGACTTTCCGCCGTACTTGCTGCCGCGTGTGCGTACCAGCGCGAAGTTGCCCTTGAGCTTCTCGCCGTCGAGCCTGAACTTGAGGTTGCCCTTGGCGTAGCCTTCGCCCGGCTCACCAATCGGCGCCCAGTGGCCGCGGTCCCACACCATCACGGTGCCGCCACCGTACTCGCCTTTCGGGATGATCCCCTCGAACCCGCCGTATTCGAGCGGATGGTCCTCGACGTGCATCGCCAGGCGCTTGTCGGCGGGGTCGAGGCTCGGTCCCTTGGGAACCGCCCACGACAGCAGCACGCCGTTGTGCTCGAGGCGGAAGTCGTAGTGCAGATGGCTCGCCGCGTGCTTTTGCACGACGAACGAGCGCTCACCCGGTTTCGCCGCGCGCTTGTTCCCCCGCGGCTCGGGCGTTCGCCGAAAGTCCCGCTTCGCGCGGTAGGTCTCGAGCGCCACCCGAGCGTCCTGCGTCGGATCAGGCGCGCTTGCGCGTGGCGACCTTGCGCGCTGCCGCCCTGGTCGTGCGCTTGGCCGCGGGCTGCCTTGCCGCTGTCTTCGTGCCGGCGACCACGCGCAGCGCCGGGCGTGTACGGGCTTCGGCCTTCGCGGGCGCGGCCGGCGGCTTGCGCGCACCGCCCTTGCCGAGGCTCTGCTTGAGCAGTTCGGCGAGATCGATGACCTTGGCCGAACGCGGTGCCGCGTCATCGTCGGCACCGGGCTGGGTGATTTCCTTCGTCTGTCCCTGCTTGATCTTCTGCTTGATCCGCGCCATCAGGTCATCGTGATAGCTGTCCTTGAATTCGCCCGGATTCCACGGCTCCGTCATGTCGTCGACCAGTCGCTTCGCGAGCGCGATCTCCTTGACGCTGACACCGGCGGCCTTGAGCCCGCCCGCGGGCAGGTCGAGATCACCCGCCGGGCGTATCTCGTCCTGGTAGCGCAGCGTGATCAGCATCAGCGCACGGCCGTTGGGCACGACGGCCGCGAGGTGCTGCGCCGTGCGGATCACCACCTGCGCGACGGCCACGCGCCCGGTGGACTTCAGCGTCTCGCGCAACAGTGCATAGACTTTCTCGCCGCGATTGCCGGGGGCCAGGTAGTAGGGCGTCTCGAAATACTCGGCCGGAATCTCGTCGCGGCTGACGAACGCCTGGATATCGATCGTCTGCGTCGCCTTGACGTTGGCGCGCCGAAAGTCCTCGTCGGACAGCACGACGTACTGGTCCTTCTCGTACTCGTAGCCCTTGACGATGTTTGCCCACTCGACTTCCTTGCCCGAACTCTTGCTGTAGCGCTTGTAGCCGACCGGCGAGAGGTCACGCTTGTCGAGCATCGAGAACGAAAAGGACTTGCGGTCCTCGGCCGGATAGAGCTCCACCGGGATGTTGACGAGGCCGAACGTGACGGCCCCCTTCCATAAAGCGCGCGCCATGTCAGGTCTCCTCTGCGGTCTCCCGCTTGTATTCGCGCAGGCAGGGCACGCAGACGATCGCATGTACGCCGTACGCATGGACGTGACCGCACTCCCAGCACAGCGTCAGCGCGGGGACGTCCGCCATTTCGCAGATGCCCTGCCGGCAGGCCGGGCGGGCGCAGGCAACGAGATCGACGGGACACACGGGCATGGCGTCTAGCCTCCGCTGGTTTCGCCGCCCATCACCTGCAGCACGGTGCCGGTGATGTACGACGAGTCCACACTCGACGCGAGGAACGGATGGGCCGGGACCAGTTCCCCGGGTTGTGCCGGCCGTCCCATCGGACTGTCGGCTCCGAACTTTGCCACTTTTTCCGGCGTCATGCCCGCGTCGGACGGATTGAGCGGCGTCCACACCGGGTACCGTGCGATCGCATACACGCGAATGCCGCGTTCGGCCAGGTCCTGCGCGAGCGAATTCGTCAGCATGTTCACGGAGGGAAAGCATAATCGCCGCGCCGCGCGGGCGAGCCGGTTGCGGGCTGATTCGCGCGTAGGCCGCGCACCGACGTCTCGGGAAGGAATGAGGGTCTGACCCATTCGCCGCTCATTCGCTCCTTGTAGGACTCGGCCTACAAGCAATATGGGCACCGCGGAATTCCTCTGGACGTGCTGTTGCCTTCAAATGCTTGCGTTGCCAATCCGTTAAAATCATGACGTCGCACCGCTGCACGCGGAAATCGGAGATGGATTTTGACATCTGCAACATTCGGTGCCCTTTATTTTCCGATAAGGCCAATGGGAGGGTTCATGTCCGTCTGCGCTCGTGTTCTGGTGGTCGAGGACGATCTGGCCAATCAGCAGTCGTTGAGCGCACTGCTCATGCAGATGGGCCACGTCCCAACGGTGGCCAATCGTGGCGACGAGGCCCTTCGGCTGCTCGACACCGCGGTCGAACTCGACGTCATCATCTCCGATGTCGTCATGCCGGGCATGAGCGGTATCGACTTCGCGCGGCGCGCGCGCATCATGCGGCCGGGCATGCCGATTGTGCTCGTCACCGGCAACTCGGAAGCGATGGAATCGGTGCTCGCCAGCGGCGCCGTCGCGCTGCTCAAGCCCTATTCTCCGGAAACGCTGCGCCAGGTGCTGGGCGAATCGCTCGAAGAACGTAACGGCTGATATCCATCGCCACCAGCTCGACGCGCGCGGCCGCCATGGACAGCAATCCGACGCGCGAGCAGGCAGATCCCGCAAGCGCTGCGACGGACACGTCCGAACCGCGGCCCGTCACGGGGCCGCCGCATGCGGTGCTCGCCGCGCTCACCCATGAGTTGCGCAATCCGCTCGGGCCGGTGCGCAACGCCGTGTTCCTGCTGCGGGCTCGCGTCTCCCCCGACGACCAGCAATCGGCATGGGCGCTCGACCTCATCGACCGGCAGGTTAGCGAGATGGCGGCGATGATCGAGGATGTCGGTGAAATCGCGCGCCTGTGGCGCGGCACGCTGCCCTCTGCGGTGGAACCCATTGACTTGAGAGCCGCCGCCGAAGCGGCGGTGGCCGCATCCGCCGCGAGTCGCGAGGCGAAGCAGCAGACCCTGGAATGCCGAATGCCGCCGGAGGCACTGCTCGTGCACGGCGAGCGCGCCCGCCTGACCAGGGCGCTCGCCCACCTGCTGCATGCGGCGGCGAAGGCCGGCGTTGCGGGTGCGGCGCTGACGCTTCGGCTCGACCACGAGGGCGCGAATGCGCGGGTGTACATCAGCGACGCCGAAGGCGCGGCCCTGTCGCTGCCGCCGGCGCGCAGCGCGGTGCGCCCGACATCACCGCTCGGGTCGAGCGTGGGCATGATGCTGGCGAAGGGTATCGTGGAGCAGTATGGCGGCAGCATCGCCGCGGTCGGCGGCGCCAGCGATCATTCGCGTTTCACCGTGCACCTGCCGCTTGCCGTCGCATCGGCGCACGAGTTGCCGCCCGCCTGACCGCGCCTGCCGCAACCAGTCATCAGCCCTGGCTGGCGACCACCTTGGCCCGCGGAAACGGCAGCACGCGGGATACCGGGCCCTTGGACTCTGCGCGGGTCACCGGCGCGCCGACCTTCTGCATTTCGCGACGAATGCGCGCGAAGGTCTTGCGGACATCGGTCGCCGTGCTCGGCACGTATCTGAAACTGGGATCCAGGATGGACTTCATGGCGTCTCCGATCGACAGTGATCTCCGCACAGCGCGTGGGCGGGCACCCGGGGCGCGGGCCGACCTTGTGAACTTGACGGAACTGTCTACCTTGCAGCGGCCACCCGCAGTCAGCCAGTCGCGCATCCGGTCGTAGGACAGTCCGCGGTGTTGACCAGCGGCAGCGCGGGCCTGGCGCGCGGCCTCGTCACGCCCGCGCCGGTTAAGGAAGGGAACATCGCCGGCGTCGGCGCGTTGGGGAACAGGCGATCGCCCGCATCGTCCGTCATGCTTTGCCCGACGTCTGTTCGATTACGCTTTCCCCACCTACGCGCGAATGTACGTTGCGCCTACGTCTTTCCCAGGCGCAATTCGCCATACTCGTCCGTCGCTGGTCACCGGATTTCGCATGGAATTACCTGCCTGGATGATCGCGATCGGTGCGCTGCTGGTCGTCATCCACATGAGCAGTCATCTGGTTGCACGCCTTCCGCTGTCGCCGGCGATCCTCTATTTCCTCTGTGGCATGGCCTTGGGGCCGTGGGGCTTCGACTGGCTCGACGTCGACGGCGCGGACCGCGCGGTCTGGCTCGAACGCCTGTGCGAAGTTGCGGTGCTCGTATCGTTGTTCGCCACTGGCTCGAACCTCGGCTCGACGCTGCGCGGCCGGCACTGGTCGACGCCGATACGCCTTGCGACCGGTGCGATGCTGCTGACGATCGTCGCCATCGCCGCGCTCGCCTATGCGTGCCTCGACATGCCGCTGGGCGCCGCCATCGTTCTCGGCGCAGCGCTTGCGCCCACCGATCCCGTGCTCGCCGGCGACATCCAGGTTGAACATGCGAGCGACCGCGATCGACTGCGCTTCGGCCTCACCGGCGAAGCGGGATTGAACGACGGTGCCGCATTTCCATTCGTGATGCTCGGCCTTGGCCTCCTGTCGCTGCACGACCTCGGCGCCGCCGGATGGCGCTGGTGGGCCGTCGATCTCGCGTGGGCAGTGGCGGGGGGTCTCGCGATCGGCGCGGTCCTGGGACTGGGCGCCGGACGCTGGGTGCTGCACCGGCTGCGCCGCGGCCTGCACGAGTCAGGGTCCGACGCGTTCCTGGGACTGGGACTCGTGGCGATGGCGTACGGGATCGCGGTCAGCGTCGACGCGTATGGATTCCTGGCGGTGTTCGCGGCCGCCGTTGCCTTGCAATGGACGGTGTCCGGCCCCGCGGCGGCCGTTGCGACCGATGGCGGTTCCGCGCCGCCGCGCGCAGACGCGTCTGCGGTACCCATCGCATCGCTGCAGCGATTCAATTCCGATCTCGAGTCACTGTTCGAGTTCAGCGTCGTGATCGTCATCGGTGCGCTGTGCACCGTCGTGGACATCCCGTGGGCAGCGTTCGTCGTCGCCGCGGTGCTGTTCTTCGTCATCCGGCCGGCGGCCGTGTTCGCGGCGCTCTGGGGGTCGCCGCTGGAGCGCGACCAGCGCACGCTCGCCGCGTGGTTCGGCATCCGCGGCGTCGGTTCGCTCTACTACGCGATGTACGCGATCAACAACGGCCTCGCGGAGTCCGACGCCGACCAGTTGCTCGGCATCGTGCTGGGCGTCATCGCCGCGTCGATATTCCTGCACGGCATCTCGGTGACGCCGCTGATGGTCGCCTATGCGCGCCACCGCGAACGGACGGGTCGGCGCAGGAAGCGCGCGGCACGGTAACGGAGCGGCGCCGCCGCCAGACGCGCCGGTGCCGCGCGCGGTCCGTTGTCCTACGCCACGGCGCAACGTGAGCCGATACGAAGTCCCTCGCCCGTCCTACGGACCCGCGGCCCCGAAGAGGTTGAAATGGAGGTCATCGTCACCACGCTGCCGTCCGCCACAGTCCCCCCATGCACGTCGCCGCGAAACTGCTCGTTGTCTGCGCCCTGGCCGCGTGCTCGTCCATGCATGACGCGCGCGCCGACAAGCAGACGGTGTGCACGATCACCGTCAACTCCGCCGACGAAAAGGAGACGTTCCGACGCCACCTGTCCGCCGACAAGTACCAGTTCGTCGAGCTGGTCGAGCGCGACCGCCCCGACTGGCTCGAGTCCGCGTGCCGCACCGGCATCCGCTGCGACGTGCTCGTCATCTCCGGGCACTACGACGGCGGTAACGAGTTCTTTTCCGATCGCCTGGAAGCGCGCGAGTTCCTGCCGGTCGCCGAAATGGAGCGCGTCTCGTGCAGCGACTCCTGTCCGGGACTTTTCTCGAAACTGAAGGAGGTCTACCTCTTCGGCTGCAATACGCTGAATCCGGAAGCGCAGCGCAGCACGTCCGCCGAGGTCGTCCGCAGCCTCGTCCGCGAAGGCAAGTCGCCGGCGGAGGCGGCGCGCGTCGCGAGCGCGCTGAATGCGCGGCACGGCGAGAGCAGCCGCGACCGCATGCGGCAGGTGTTCAAGGACGTGCCGGTGATCTACGGCTTTTCCTCCGTCGCACCGCTCGGACCCACGGCGGCGTCCACGCTGAACCGCTATTTCCAGACGACCGGGAACGGCGAGGTCGGCAGTGGCCGTGCCAGCAGCCGGATGCTCGCGCAGTTCGCGCCGCATGCGATGGCCGTCACGCGCGGCATCACCGACGCTGACCCGCACGCCGGTACGCGCCGCGACGTCTGCCAGTTCGCCGACGACCGCCTGTCGAACGCGCAGAAGCTCGGCTTCGTGCATTCGCTGCTGCGGCGGCAGACGGCGGAAGCCCGCATGTTCCTCGATCGCCTCGAGCGCCAGGCCGCCACGCTCGACGACGCCGCGCGCCAGCCCCCCGACGTGGCGGCCGCGCTGGCCGCGATCGCCGCGGGCGGCGACGCGCGCGATCGCTTCCTCGATTTCGCGCGCGATGCCGACGCGCCCGCGGTGCGCGCGCGCATGTTCTCGCTCGCCGGCAGTTTCGGCTGGTTGTCGGCGGAGGAACGGCGAACCGAGGTCATCCGGATGTTGGGGGACCTGCTGTCGCGCAACGTCGTCGGCGCCGCCGAAGTCGATCTCGCCTGCACGTTGAACAAGGATGGCGACCTCAGCGTGTCAAGCCAGCGGCTGCCGCCCACCGCTGCCGACGACGGCGTCGCGCACGCAGCGGTGCGGGCGTGCCTCGGCAGCGCCGAAGGTCATGCGCGTACGCTGGAAGGCCTCCTGAGTTCGAAGGAAGCGGACGTCCGCGTCGCGCAGACCTACCTTCGCCACCACCCGATCGACGATGTCGAGGAACTGCGGGATATCACCGCGCGCGTCGCGCAGATGAACGGACCGGCGGCGCAGGTACGTGCGCTCGAAGCCCTGGGCCGGCACCGGATGTCGGATCCGCAAAGCCTCGAGTCGCTCACCCGTCTCTATCGCGTTGCGCAGACATGGAACGTCCAGACCGCCATCGCGGGCATCCTGATTCGCGCCGACTACTCGTCGCTCAAGGGCCCCGAGTTCGTGCGGACGCTGCAGGAACATCGCCGCAAATCGCCCGAAGGCGACGACATGATCGACGCGCTCATAAGGCGGCTGCAAGCGAACTGAAGCGGCGGCGAGCCACCGGTTTTGTACACCTGTACAACGGCGGTCGCCGTGCCGGCGTCCGGTGGATGCGCGCCCGCGCGGAAGGCAACGACCCGCTCGTGCGATAATCGCGGGCCTTGCCCCGGGGTCGACGCATTGCCCAAGTCCGTCGTTCGCCATCTGGTCCTTTGCGCGGCATGCGTCGCGGGCGCGTGGACGTTCGCCGCGAACGCCGCGCCGA
>JBDTNR010000028.1:0-14844 GCA_039933655.1 Betaproteobacteria bacterium
GGGGGAGCGGCGCACAGCGCCGTTCGGGGGGGAACACCAACACCGCGCCGGCTTCACGCTCGTCGAAATCCTGGTCGCGCTGGCGATCGTCGCCATCGCGCTGGCGGCGGGGATGCGGGCGCTGGCGCAGGCGACCGACACCGCGTCGGCGTTGAAAGCGCGCACGCTGGCACTGTGGGTGGCGCAAAACCAGCTCGCGGCCGCCCAGATTGCGACGCCGTGGCCGCCGCTCGGCAACTACAAGGGCGATGCGGCGCAGGCCGGCACCGCGTTCGCCTGGCAGGCCACGGTCACCTCTACGCCCAACCCGGCGTTCCGCAAGTTCGAGATCGCCGTCGCCGAGCCGCAAGCGCCCGACTACGTGCTGGCAAGACTCATCGGCTTTCTCGGCAACCCGGAGCCGCGGCCATGATCCGCGACCGCGCGCGCGGCTTCACGCTTATCGAGGCGCTGCTCGCGCTGGCGATCTTCGGCGTCATCGCCGTGCTCGCTTACCGCGCCACGGCTTCGCTGTCCGACGGCGAGGCGCGCTTGTCGGCCGAGGCCGCGCGCTGGCGCACGCTCGAAGCGTTGTTCACGCGTTTCGAGGCCGATATCCGGCAGGCAGTGCCACGCGCAGTACGCAGCGGAGCGATGCGCGAGGCCGCCTGGCTCGGCGTGGAGGACGGCGGCCATAGCGCACTCGTGTTCACGCGTGCGGGTTCGGAGTTCTCGGTCGAGCCGGCGCCTGCCGGACAGCGGCTCGGCTACCGGCTGCGCGCAAACGCCATCGAACTCGTCTACTGGCCGCAGCTCGACCACGCCGCGTCCGCGCGACCGTTCGTTTACCCGCTCGTCGCGGACATCGCGGCGTTCAAGCTCGAATACCTCGCGCGCGACGGCCGCTGGCGCGACCGCTGGCCGTTGCTCGGCGAGGACGACATTCCCCGCGCGGTGCGCCTGTCGATGGTGCTCGCCGACGGCGCGCGCATCGATCGCTGGTTCACGCTGCGATGAAGCGTCCCGCGCGCGGCGCTGCGCTAATTCTCGCGATGCTCGTCGCCGCCCTCGCGGCGGCGGCGGCGGTCGCGCTGGCTGCCGAGCAGCAGCGCTGGTTGGCGGATGTCGGCAACCGCCGCGACCAGGTGCAGGCGCAATCGCTGGCGCTCGCCGGCGTGCAATGGGCGCGGCAGATTTTGCAGGACGACGCGCGCAGCGGCACGCTCGATCACCTGGCCGAGCCGTGGGCCTATCCGCTGCCGTCCACGCCGATCGCCAACGGCGTGATCGAGGGCCGCATCGAGGACGCACAGAGTCGCCTCAATCTCAACAACCTGGTGATGGACGGCACTGCCGGCACGGCGGAGCGGCTGCGCCTCGCGCAGCTCTTCGCCAACACGGGTCTCGACGCGCGCCTGCTCGACGCCCTGGCCGACTGGATCGACGACGACTCGCTGCGGCGTACCCACGGCGCCGAAGATGACGACTACGCGCAACGCGCGCCATCGGCGCTGGCCGCCGACGCGCCGCTGCTGCGGACGGCCGAGATGGCCGCGGTGCGCGGCGCCGGCGCCGACGCGCGGGCGGCGCTCGCCGGCGATGTCGCCGCATTGCCGGCGGGCACCGCGGTCAACATCAACACCGCCAATGCCGACGTGATCGCCGCCGCCATTCCCGATCTCGCCGGCGAGAAGATGGGAGGATTCATCGCCGAACGCGCGAGGAAACCGTTTACGTCAATGGCCGAGTTGCGCGAACGCCTGCCACGCGGCATCACGCTGCCGGAAGGTGCGACATTCACGTTCTCGAGCAGCTACTTCCTGGTCAGCGTGCGATCGCGCCAGGGCGACGCCATTGCGCAGGCACGCGCGCTGCTCAAGCGCGACGGGCGCACCTGGCCGTCGGTCGTCTGGCAGACGCTCGAATAGCCGCCTTGTAAACTAACCGCTCTTTCCGGCCCCGCCCTTCCCGTCCATGTCCGTACTGCGCGTTCTGCTTGTCGCTGCGCCCTCGCCGGCGCACGAATCGCCATGGGCGCTGTTCGACGCGCATGACCGCCAAGTGCGATCCGGAGTCGGCCCACCCGCGTCGTGGCCCGTCGCCGAACGGCGCGAAGCCGTGCTCGCCGCCGCGGCGGTCCGGCTCGTGGGCGTGGCGTTGCCGCCGATGCCAGCCGACCGCGTTGCCGCGGCGGCGGCGTTCGCGCTCGAGGATCAGCTGGCCGGTCCCGCGAATGCGCAGCATCTTGTCGCGTCCCCGCGGCGGCGCGACGGCACCGTCGAAGTCGCGATCGCGGCGCGTCCGCTGTTCCCACCGCTGCAACGCGATTTCGCACGCGTCGTCGCCGAGCCGGCGGTGGCGCCGATTCCGGCGCCTGGTACGTGGCGGTGGTATGCGTCCGTGCACGACGGCGGCTTTGTCCGGAGGCCGGACGGCAGCGCGTTTGCCGTGAGCACGCCCGATCCGCAAGGGCCGGTGCCGGGAGAGCTCGCACTCGCGCTGGCGCAGGCTGCGCGCACCGGGGGCACCGTTGCGCGGATCGACGTCGCGTTTCCCGTCGACGAAGCGCAGTTGGCCGCGTGGACGGCGCAATGCAGCGCGCCGTTCAAGTGTGGCGTCGCCTGGCGTTGGGACGAGGACGGCACGGCGATCACGGCCGCGACCGATTTGCTGCAAGGTGACTTTTCGCGGCAGGCGCCGGCGATATCTCGATCCGCCGCCAGCCGCGTGCGCTGGGCCGCCGGATTGATGGTCGCGGCGCTGGCGCTGCAGGTCGGTGCGACGATTGCGCAATGGCTGTGGCTGCAAATTGACGTGTGGCAGACCGGACGCGCGATCGTGGCGACCGCACGCGACGCCGGCGTCGCCGACGCGCTGGACGAGGCGGCCGCGGCAACGGCACTCGCGCGACGGTTCGCGGATGCGCGTCATCGCGCGGGGCTGACGGCGCCCTCCGACGCGTTGCCATTGCTTGCGCGCGCGGCGCCCACGCTCGGCGCGTTGCCGGCGGGCGTGCTGAAGATCGCCACCTATTCGCCGGGCACGTGGACATTCGACCTGGCGAAGCTCGATGCCAGCGTCGCCTCAAAGATCGACAGCGACCTGGCAGCCGCCGGGCTCGCCACGCTGCAAGCGACCAACAATGCCGGAACACGCCTGCGCACGACGCTCGCCCCGGGTGCGGAACTGCCATGAGGCCGCGCGATGAATGACCGGCTGCACGCGCTGTCGCCGGCGATGGCCGACGCCTGGGAGCGCGCGTCGTTCCGCGAACGCCTGCTGGTTGCCGTCGCCGCATTCGTCGTGCTGGGGGCGGCCGGATGGACATGGCTGTGGCAACCGATGAACGCGGACATCGCGCGCATGCAGCGCGACCTGCCCCGGGCGCAAGCGACGCTCGCCGCCGCGCGCGCGCAGGCGGAAAACCTGGTGGCACTGCAACGCGCGTCGTCAACTGTGAAAGCAAGTGATCCACGGGCCGGCGCCGAACGCATGCTGGCCGAGCGCGGCTTGCGGTCCGCGGTGTCATCGCTCGACCTGCAGGATGGCCGCCTGCGCGTCACCTTCGCGTCCGTCCGCTTCGACGCGTTGCCCGCCGCCCTCGACGCACTCGCCAGGACGGACGGACTGCACGTCGTCGATGCGGTCATCACCGCACGCGTCGAGCCCGGCACCGTACGTGCTGAACTCACGCTCGCCCGCTGACGCGACGATGCGCGCAGCCGCGATCGCTGTCGTGGGCTTCGGTGTGCTGCTGGCAGCGCTGGCAGCGTTCGCGCCCGCCACATTGGTCGATCGCCGCGTCGCTGCGGCCACCGCCGGCAAGCTGCGGCTCGCCGATGCGGCTGGCACCATCTGGAGAGGAACCGGCACGCTGACCGACGCGGGCAACACGTGGCGCATGCCGGTGGCTTGGAGGACGTCGGCGACCGGGCTTGCCAGCGGACGATTGCAGATCGGGCTGGCGCCCGCCGGCGGTGCCGCGTCGCCGCGCGGCACGCTCGACCTCCGGGTCGGAGGCGGCGAATTGCGCGACCTTGCCGTCGACATCCCGGCCGCGGCGCTGGCGGCTCTGCTGCCGTCCCGCAGCAACGTGGCGCTCGGCGGTACGGTGGCGCTCGCCAGTCCGGATTTCGGATGGGCCGGCGAACGCGGCACCGGCGTGTTGAACGCACGCTGGCGCGAGGCGCGGTTGTTCGCCGGCGGCGCATTGGCGGACCTGGGCACGGTGGACGTTTCGCTGTCGGCGCAGGAACAGCGGCTGACGGGGCGCATCGGCAACAGCGGCGGCGACGTCCATATTGACGGCAGCTTCAACGTCGCGGATGGCGTCGTCAGTGTCGACGCCACCGTCGCGCCGGCCCCCGCCGCGCCACCGCAGATCGCGCGCGCGTTGGCGGCGCTCGGTACGCCGGACGGCAACGGCGCCGTCCGCGTCGCGTGGCGCGGCGCGCTGCGGTGAGCCGCAACCGGCGCCAAGTCCCGCGGCCACCGGACACCGCCGCCGCCGCGAACACCGGCGCTCAAGCGCGCGTCGCGGCCATCGACGCGCTGCGCGGCCTGGCAATCGCGGCGATGATCGCGTATCACTTCGCGTTCGACCTCGCCTACTTCCGGATCACCCGCGCCGATTTCTATCGCGATCCGTTCTGGTTGCATTCGCGGACGGCGATCCTGTCGTCGTTCCTGCTGCTGGCCGGCTTGAGCCTGGTGCTTGCCGAACGTTCCGGGCGCGGCCGCGCGAGGTTCTGGCGCCATGTCGCGGTGATAACCGCGAGCGCGATCGCCGTCAGCGCCGGCAGCTATCTCGTATTTCCGAAGAGCTACATCTGGTTTGGCGTGCTGCACGCAATCGCCTTGTCGCTGATCCTGGTGCGACCGGTGGCAGCGTATCCGCGCGTCGCGCTCCTTTCCGGCATCGCGGCGATCGCGATCGGCAACCTGTGGACGTCGCCATCGTTCGACAATCGCGCGTGGGGCTGGCTGGGCTTCGCCACCATGAAGCCCGTCACCGAAGACTACGTGCCGCTGTTTCCGTGGATCGGAGTCGTATTGATCGGCGTCGCCGCCGGCCACGCGCTCGTCCGCCACGAATTCAGCGCCATCGCCGGATTCGGCCGTCTGCCTTCAGCGTTCCGATGGCTCGGGCAGCACAGCCTGGCCGTCTACATGCTCCACCAGCCGCTCCTGCTCGGCCTTATCGCGCTGGCGGTCCGCTGATGCAATTGGGTCGTCGCGGCGCGAAGCGCGTCCGCGGGGCGGCCTCCGCCTGGAATTTGCGGCGGTTCCGCGGCTGCGATATAATTGTGAGTTGCAGGCGCGTAGCTCAGCTGGTTAGAGCACCACCTTGACATGGTGGGGGTCGTTGGTTCGAGTCCAATCGCGCCTACCAGTGATTTCGGTAGTTGGGACCATTGTTGGGTCCTATGCGGCACCCATCGCCGCCTCCAGCGCCCGCCTGTTGACCCCGTCTCCGTCCGGCTAAAGTTTGCCGTAGATGGCAATCGGCATCCACATTAAACGCCCCAGTTGCGCTGCGATGTGGGCCGGCACGATGCCCGCGCACAGCGCCAGCGGCGCACTGGTGTGGCGGGTGCAGTAGGTGCGCTGCGATTCCGAGCCGCTTGAGTGTCGAATGCCCGTAGTGGTCACGCTGCGACAGTTCGTCGTGCCACGTCTGGTTCGAACGAAACGAGCGAACCTCTACCTCTACGCCGTCGACGAACGAAACGAGCGAACCCCTACCTCTACGCCGTCGTCCCCACGAAAGCGGGGATCCAGTGTCGCTGCCTTGCCGCGCGCGTTCGACACTCCCGTCGCCCGAAGGCGTGCAGCAATACCGTCACCGCTCGCGCTACTTCACTGCACCCGGTGCCTCGCATTCCTTCATCGCCGCCAGCGCCACCAACCGCCCGAATCGCGGATTGTCCTTCATCGAGGCACCGAGCTCGCCAACGTTGGCAAGCATGGTCGCGCTCATCTCGTTGCGGAGCGGCACCTGCTCGGCCGCCTGCTTCATCCCCAGCCCGACCGCCTGCGCCTGCCACGCCGCCGAGAGCGCGGCGCCGACGAAATTCGGCGTAAACGCGCCGACGATGCCCGCGACTGCGCCCAGCGCATAGCTCTCGATGATGAATGCATTGAGCTCGGCCGCCTGGCGATTCGCCATGGCCGTTCCGCTCGTCACAACCGCTTGCGATCGAGCCCGGTTGACGTCCGAGATTCCCGCGCCGGCGACCGTCTGCAACTCTGCGAAGATGGCCGCGCAACTCATGCGGTCGTCGTCCGGGCGCCGTGCGGCGGAATCGTTCGCGGCGGCGTCGAACTGCGCGCCCATGTCGAGCATCGCGCGGCACGCCTCGACCGATATCGGCGCGTTCGGGCTGCGGCCAAGTTGCTCGCAGGCCGCGCGTGCCTCTTGCAGCTCGGCCGCCGAGATCGACGGCATGGCTCCCTGGGCCCGGGCCTCAGCCATCCCGACGACGAGCACCACCAGAAGCAACCTTACGAACGGCATGGCGCGACCCTCCCGGTTGGCAACGTTACCAATCATGGCACGTGGCCGAAGCCAGCAGTGTGGAAACCGGGTCCGCAAGGCACCGGCACAAACCCGGTTGCTGTACTGAAAAAACGTTTGGCCGGGCGCTGCAGGTCCCGCGTGTGCCCGTCAACCGTGATCGAAAAAAGCACGAGCGGCATGGTCCATGCGACGACGCTGGCCGGCGGCAAATCGTGACGTTCGCCGCGATCCCTCGTCAGGTGCGGGCGCCGCAACGACCGAATGCCATCGAATGCCCGCATTCGTTGGCACGACGATCGCGCAGCTTTCGCAACGCCACGCCCTGTGAGTCCGAACCCGGCGTTGCGGCAGCGTTCGCCACCCGCAAACCACGCCCCCACCCGATCGCCGATCAGTTGTTCTTGGGCCAGTTGGTGACGATCGCCGCGTTGCAGGTGGCGCGGAAGCAACTGTTCCCGCCCAAGTCCGGCGAATAGTTACGGATATTGATGTAGTACGTTTCGCCAGGTGTCAGGCGGACGGGTGCCGCGCCCACGTTCCACGCCACCAATGCGGAATTGCCGAAGCTCGTCGCGAACGGGCCAAAGGCGCCGCTCGCGTCCGTGCCGCGAAAATCGCACGAGCTGCGCGAGAGCGTCAAATGCCGCGAGGTCGCCGGATCCTGGTATTCGGAGACGCTGCTGTTGCCCGCCACGTCATAGGAGTTCGGCGCGTTCGGGACGGTGAACGCGAGGACCACCACGGCGGCCGCGCGGAAGCCCTGGTTGTCATCCCAGCCCGAAGTCAACATCCGCGAGCTGTCGCCCCACGCGATCGTGCGCTTGATCACGATCGGATAATTGCCGCAATAGTCGCCGGCGCTGCCCACCGGCATCCAGTTGATCGTCGTGGCCGCGGCGGGACCGGTGCCGTGGACATTCTTGCCGCTCACGGAGTACGTGACGCTGTTGGCACTGACCGAGGTCGCCGTGCACGTCGGACCCGTGCTGGTGCAGCCGGTCCACGCATAGCTCGTCGGCGCATTGGAGCATGCGGCCGTCAACGTGACCTGCTCGCCGACGGTGGCGGTGTTCTTGGCCGCGGTGAGCGTGCATACCGGCGTGATCACGGGGGCGATCCAGGTGACGCTGACGCTGCTGGTCACCGCGCCCGCACCATTGGTGGCGATCAGCGTGTACAGTTTGGTGCCGACATCGGTGGCGGTCGCCTGGCAGGTTGCCGTGCTGCTGTTGCATCCGGTCCAGACATAGCTGGTGGGATTGCCGCCGCAGGTCGCCGTGATCGTGATCGTCTGACCCACAAACGGCGTAGAGGTACTCGGCGAGAGATTGCAGACGGGCGGACCCGGAAGCATCCACGTCACCGTCACGTTGCCGGCGTTGCCGGTACCGGCCGCATTGGTCCCGGCCACGCCATAGGTGATGCTGCCCGCCACGTTCGATGTCGCGATGCACGTTGCCTGGTTGCTCGCACATCCGGTCCACACGAAGCTCGACGGATTGCCTGAGCAGTTGGCCGACAATCCAATGAAGCTGTTCACCATGGGCGACGTGTCGCTCGCCTGCAGCGAACAGATTGGAACCGCGGGCGGTTGATACGCGGGCATCCATTCGACATCGCGTGTGGCACGCGTCGTCCCGGCCGCGTTCGTGGCGTCCAGCGCATAGTGGACGAAGCCCGCGTTGCTTTCGCTGACCTTGCAGGTGCCGCTGGTGGCCGCGCAGCCCGGCAGCACGTTGCAGATTTCCTGCGGCAGGTAGCTGCAACTCAGCCAGCGGTAAGCGGTCGGCGACTGCGAACAGTTCGCCGAAAGTGTCGCCGTCGTGCCCACGGTAGGCTTGGCATCGTCGACATTGACCGCGCACACCGGCTTGCCGCCACCTGAGCCCGCGCTCCAGTTCACGGTCAGCGATATCGTGGCCCCGGTGCCCGCGCCGTTCGCCGCCTTCACCGAATAGGTAGCCGGACCTGCGACCGCCGCGACCGCATTGCACGTCGCCTGGCTGCTGCTGCATCCCGTCCACACGTAGGTCGATGGCGAGCCCGTACAGGTCGCGGTGAGCGCCAGAAGCGTGCCGACCACGGGCGTGGCCGTACTCGCGGAAAACGTGCAATCGGGGACGCCGGCGGCACCCGCGACCGGCACGCAGAAGATCACGGGCCGCGGGCCGCTGCCGCTGCCCTCAGGGATGTACTTCATGAGAACCATCGCGTCGAACATCGTAGTCGACGTCGTGTACCGGTGATTCGAGTCGGTGCGGTTGTTCCAGAGCCGGAACACCGGCTGGAACTGGGCGTCACACCCGCCGCCGGCGGAGAGCGGCATGACGCGAAACACCTCCTCCGATTCGAGCAGCCAGCTGTCCGGGAACTTGATCAGGACCGCCGAACACTCGTTGGGGTCCGCGGCGTAAAAGTGCGAGTCGAGCCCCTTGGCCGGGTTACCGTAGAAACGGCAGACCGGGTTGGAACCCGGATGGGAGGCGCCGGTGCCCGCCGCCAGCGCGGGGAACCACAGCCCTGTCCGTGCCCAGCCGGCGTGGACACCGTTATCGAGGTCCGCCATCTCGCTCGAGTTCGACGTGATGAAGTAGTGGTCGAGCGCCGCGTTGTAGAACTCGACGGCCGTGGACTGCGCGAAGCTGGCGGAGGCACCCAAGCCGAGCCAGACGGTCAGCACGAGCGCGAGCAAGGCACCCACCCGGCCTCGCGGCGTCGAGTCACGCGTTACAGGATCATCGGCCGGGCGCAAGGTTTGCAAGGTGGGTTTCGTCTGGTTGCACGTGCAATGGACCTACGTCGATGCGAATCCAACGGCTGTCCTCATTTATATGGCGGCATCATCGAGAATCGCCAGTGCGTAGGACTACGTATACGCCCTCTGGCGCGATACCGCCCGCCGGAGCATAATGGCAATCATGGCATTTCTCGGGAACGCAGGACTTGAGCGAGCCGATGCCACCGAACATTGCGACAACGCGGGAACAACGAGACATGGTTATGACACCGCTGACGTGCCCGGAGACCCTCTAGCCAGGTAGCGCGTCCGCACGCCCGTCGTTGTTGTTTACCTTCGAAAAGTGCGGCATTGCGTCCGCACTTTTTTCGTTTCTGGAGTTCGCCCCATGGTTTCCATCAAGTTGCCCGACGGCGCCGTCCGTCAATACGACGCCCCCCTCTCGATCAAGGATATCGCGTTGTCCATCGGCCCCGGCCTCGCCAAGGCGGCGCTTGCCGGCAAGGTCGATGGCAAGGTCGTCGACACGTCGCACGTCGTCGCGCACGACGCGAGCGTGGCAATCGTCACCGAAAAGGACCCCGAGGGGCTCGACGTCATCCGCCATTCGACGGCGCACCTGCTCGCCTACGCGGTCAAACAGTTGTTTCCCGACGCGCAGGTGACGATCGGCCCGGTGATCGACGACGGCTTCTACTATGACTTCGCGTACAAGCGCCCTTTTACGCCGGAAGACTTGGCCGCCATCGAGAAACGGATGGGCGAGCTCGCACGCAAGGACGAGCTGGTCGTGCGCACGGAAATGCCGCGCGACGACGCCGTCCGGTTCTTCGAGGGGATGGGCGAGCACTACAAGGCGGAGATCATCGCGTCGATCCCGTCGAACGAACCGATTTCGCTCTACGCCGAGGGCGACTTCATCGACCTCTGCCGCGGGCCGCACGTGCCTTCGACCGGGCGCCTGAAGGTGTTCAAGCTGATGAAGCTCGCCGGCGCGTACTGGCGCGGCGACTCGAAGAACGAGATGCTGCAGCGGATCTACGGCACGGCGTGGACGAAGAAGGAAGACTTGGACGCGTACATCACGCGCATCGAGGAAGCCGAGAAGCGCGACCACCGCAAGTTGGGGCGCGCCCTCGACCTCTTCCACCTGCAGGACGAGGCGCCGGGGATGGTGTTCTGGCATCCGAAGGGCTGGTCGATCTGGCAGCAGGTCGAGCAGTACATGCGTCACGTCTATCAGGACAACGGTTACCAGGAAGTGAAGGCGCCGCAGATCCTCGACCGCTCGCTGTGGGAGCGATCGGGACACTGGGAGAACTTCAAGGACAACATGTTTACGACCGAGTCGGAAAAACACGACTACGCCGTGAAGCCGATGAACTGTCCGGGCCACATCCTGATCTTCAAGTCGGACATGCGGAGCTATCGCGACTTGCCGCTGCGCTACGGCGAATTCGGCAACTGCCATCGCAACGAACCTTCGGGAGCGCTGCATGGCATCATGCGCGTCCGCGCGTTCACGCAGGACGACGGCCACATCTTCTGCACCGAGGACCAGATCCAGGGCGAGTGCGTGGCGTTCAACAAGCTGGCGCTGGACGTCTACCGCGATTTCGGCTTCGAGAACATCGCGATCAAGATTGCGCTGCGGCCGGAACAGCGGCTGGGCGACGATGCGACCTGGGACCGCGCCGAGAACGCGCTGCGCAACGCGTTGCGCGAGGGTGGCGTCGAATGGACGGAGCTCTTGGGCGAGGGTGCGTTCTACGGCCCGAAGATCGAATACCACCTGAAGGACTCGATCGGCCGCTCATGGCAGTGCGGCACGATGCAGGTCGACTTCCAGATGCCGGGGCGCCTGGGCGCCGAATACGTGGCGGCCGACGATACCCGGAAGGTGCCGGTCATGCTGCACCGGGCGATCGTCGGCTCGCTCGAGCGGTTCATCGGCATGCTGATCGAGAACTACGCCGGGGCGCTGCCGCTGTGGCTCGCGCCGCAGCAGGCGGTCGTCCTCAACATCACTGACCGTTCGGCGGCCTATGCCGAGAAGATCGCCGGGGCGCTGAAGGCGGCCGGTTTCCGGGTATCGACCGATTTGCGCAATGAGAAAATAACCTATAAAATTCGGGAACATAGCTTGCAGAAGCTGCCTTATCAGCTGATCGTCGGCGACAAGGAGCAGCAGGCTGAATCAGTGGCCGTGCGTACCCGCGGCGGCGAGGATCTCGGGACGATGTCCCTGGACCACTTGCTGGAGCGCCTTCGCAAGGAGGTCGCGGCGCGTCACTAACGCATTGATTCCCTTGGAAAAACGAGAGAATCCATCGTTGACGCGCCTCCCCGGGGCATGGCCGTTTTTTGTGATCATTGGAGAATAGACAATAGCCCTCGACAAGCATCAGCGGATCAACGCGGAAATCACCGCTCCCGAAATCCGCTTGGTAGGTGAAGAAGGTGAGCAGCTCGGAATTGTTTCCCTCGCCGACGCACGGGCCAAGGCAGAGGCCGCCGAACTCGATTTGGTCGAGATCGCGCCAACCGCCAAGCCCCCGGTTTGCCGGATCATGGATTTCGGCAAATTCAAGTATCGCGAGGCGAAGAAGCAGCACGAGGCCAAGCTCAAGCTGAAGCAGATCCAGGTCAAGGAAGTCAAGTTCCGGCCGGGCACTGACGAAGGCGATTACCTCATCAAGCTGCGGAACCTGACGCGGTTCCTGTCGGAAGGCGACAAGGCCAAGATCACGCTGCGCTTTCGCGGGCGCGAGATGGCGCACCAGGAGTTCGGGGTGCGACTGCTCGAACGCATTCGGAACGACCTCGAGCAACACGCGATCGTGGAGTCGTGGCCGAGACTCGAGGGCCGGCAAATGGTGATGCTGCTGGCCCCGAAGAAGACCGTGCTGGTGAAACCGGTGGCGACACCGGCAGCACCGGCAGCACCGGCAGCAAGTGCAGTGAAGCATCCCACCACCAAGCCTGAGGACGGTGCGGGAACCCCCGCCAAAGCCTCTCCCGAGCAAGCGACGGAGAGCACCGCCGAGAGCAGCAAACAAGAAGGTTGATGTCATGCCGAAAATGAAGACGAAGTCGGGCGCGAAGAAGCGCTTCCGCGTGCGCGGAAGCGGTTCGATCAAGCGCTCGCAGGCGTTCAAGCGCCATATCCTCACCAAGAAGTCGACGAAATCCAAGCGTCAGCTTCGCGGTTCCGCGGAAATCCACGCGACCAACATCGACTCGGTACGAGCGATGATGCCGTACGCGTAAGGGGAGCGGACCATGCCAAGAGTCAAACGTGGTGTAACCGCCCGCGCGCGGCACAAGAAGGTTCTGGAACTGGCCAAGGGATACCGCGGCCGCCGATCGAGCGTCTTCCGCATCGCCAAGGAAGCGGTGATGAAGGCCGGGCAGTACCAGTACCGCGATCGCCGGCAGAAGAAGCGCGAATTCCGCCGTCTCTGGATCGCCCGGATCAACGCTGCCGTCCGCGAGCTCGGGATGACCTACAGCGTGTTCATCAATGGATTGAACAAGGCGTCGATCGACATCGACCGCAAGGTCCTGGCCGATCTCGCCGTGCACGACAAGGCGGCTTTTACGAAGATCGCGGAGCAGGCCAAAGCCTCTCTGGCCTGATCGAACCCGCGGAACGGAGGGAGGCGTAACCCGCCTCCTTTTTTTTTGGGAGTCGGATTCGTATTCGAGGCTCGAAGCAACACGTGGCGCAGGCCCGACCCGAATTGCGATTCCGACCGTGACTTTGGCTGACGCCCTGTCCTCAACCTGAACGAATCGCCATGACCGACCTAGCCACCATCGTCAGCAATGCCCGCGCGGAATTCGACGACTGCGCGGACGCCGCCGCGCTCGAGAATGCCAAGGCGAAGTTCCTCGGCAAGTCCGGCGCCCTGACGGAACAGCTGAAGGGACTGGGCAAGCTGCCGGCCGCCGAGCGTCCCGCCGCCGGCGCCGCGATCAACGCCGCGAAGCAGGAACTCGAGGACGCGCTCTATGCCCGCCGCGCCGCGCTCGCGGACGCGCGGCTGGCCGACCAGCTCGCCGCCGACGCGCTCGACGTGTCGCTTCCAGGACGGGGCCGCGGCATGGGGACGCTGCATCCGCTGTCGCGGACGCTGGAGCGCGTCGAGACGCTGTTCCACTCGCTGGGCTTCGCGGTGGCCGATGGCCCGGAGATCGAGGACGATTTTCACAATTTCACCGCGCTCAACACGCCGGAGAACCACCCTGCCCGCTCGATGCAGGACACGTTCTACGTCGAAGGTGGCATGGTGCTGCGCACGCACACGTCGCCGATCCAGGTGCGTTACATGGAAACGCATGCACCGCCGATCAAGATCATCGCGCCGGGCCGTGTCTACCGCGTCGACAGCGACGCCACGCACTCGCCGATGTTCCACCAGGTCGAGGGCCTGTGGATCGATCGCGATGTCACGTTCGCCGACCTGAAGGGCACGATCACGGAATTCCTGCGCCGCTTTTTCGAGCGCGACGATTTGAAGGTTCGCTTCCGGCCGTCGTTCTTTCCGTTCACCGAGCCGTCGGCCGAAATCGACATGGCGTTCGGCGACGGCGGGTGGCTGGAAATCGCGGGCTCGGGGCAGGTGCATCCCAACGTGCTGCGCGCCGTCGGCATCGATCCCGAGCAGTACCAGGGCTTCGCGTTCGGCATGGGCCCCGACCGCCTGGCGATGCTGCGCTATGGCGTGAATGACCTGCGCCTTTTCTACGAGAACGACCTGCGCTTCCTGCGCCAGTTCGCGTAAGGGGCGACGACGATGAAATTTTCCGAACACTGGCTGCGCACGATGTGCAATCCGCCGCTCCCGAGCGCGGAACTCGCCGACCGGCTGACGATGTCCGGCCTCGAAGTCGAGGACGCGCAACGGGCGGCGCCGCCGTTCGCGAACGTCGTGGTCGCACGTCTCACGAAGGTCGATCCGCATCCGAATGCAGACCGCCTGCGCGTATGCACGGTCGACGTGGGTGGCGCGGAGATGTTGCAGGTCGTCTGCGGCGCGCCCAACGCCAGAGCCGGGATGCTCGCGCCATGCGCGCTCGAAGGTGCCGTGCTGCCGGACGGCATGGCGATCAAGCGCGCGACGATGCGCGGCGTCGAGTCGCGCGGCATGCTGTGCTCGGCGAAGGAACTGGGCATCGACGATGACGCCAGCGGCTTGCTGGCGCTCGATCCGTCGTTCGCGCCCGGCACATCGCTGCGTGAGGCGCTGGCGCTTGACGACACGCTGATCACGCTGAAGATCACGCCCAACCGCGCCGACTGCCTGTCGGTGGCCGGCATTGCGCGCGACATTTCGGCGGTCACCGGCGCGCCGCTGGCGCTCCCGGAAGTGAACGCCACACCGGTGACATTCGCCGGCGGGCGCGCGGTGCGGATCGAAAACGCCGAAGCCTGCCCGCGCTTTGCCGCACGCCTGATCGACGGCATCGATCCACTGGCGCCCACCCCCGGCTGGATGAAGCAGCGCCTCGAGCGTTCCGGCCTGCGTTCGATTTCCGCTGTCGTCGACATCACCAACTACGTGATGCTCGAACTCGGCCAGCCGTTGCATGCGTACGACGATCG
>JBDTNR010000029.1:0-14577 GCA_039933655.1 Betaproteobacteria bacterium
ACGCGCGCGGAACTTGTTTCCGACGCGCCCGACTACATCGATCTGCAGCTCAAGTACCCCGGCGGCGGGCACGGCGCGTCGGGCGTACCGCATGGACCGACACGACTGGCGCTGCGCTTTCCAGTGGCGCGCGGATCGTGGCGGGATGCCCGCGCGGTCGTCGCGCATTTCAGCGGCATCACGCCGTCCGAACCCGACTTCTTTCACGGCCGCGGCGACGGCAACGATCCCGAGGACCTCAACACCTGCATCGCCTGCGGCTACCAGACGTACCAGTACCGGTCCGAGTGCCCGCAGTGCGGAGGAGGCATGGTGACGCGCCGCTGGGGCCGGCGCTTCGGTGGCGTGCTGACGGTATGCGGCGCGGTGATCACCGGCATCATGGCCGTCGTCGGGTTCTACACCGTCCCGCTGTTGCTGCGTCCGGGCACGGCGATCGGCGGCTCCACTTTTTCCGGCAATTGGGCGCAGTCGCTGATGGTCCTCGGCATTTTCGCGGCGGTGACCGCATTCGGGCTGACCGCGCTGTCCTATGGCATCTGGCAGATGAAGACCGGCAGACGCGATGCGCGGGTGGTCATGGGGATGGTAGGGCTGTGGACGGTGCTGGTGCTGGTGGCGTACTTGATCTAGCGGTGGCCGACGACAAGGCGAGCGGTGGGCTACCGGCGCGAACTTCTCAATCCGCGGAGCGGCTGCGCTTGGTCGTCAGCCATTCGATCCACGGCCGCTGAAAATAGCCTTTTCCCCGCGCTTCGAACGCCGCGGTATGCACGTAGGCACCGCTCCATGCGCGCAACGCGAAATAGACCGCACCCACCCACGCCAGGTCGCTCACCTCGAACGTCATCGCCTGCGCGGTATCTCTCGCGTATTGATCGAAGGCAAGCGCGCCCACCGTGGCCACTACGCCGCCGTAGACGCAGAGGATGTACAGGTTGGCGGCATCGTTGGTCACCGCGTCGATGCGGGCGCGGCCGAGGGCAGGCTGGGGCCCGGCGAACATCAGGTTCACGACCTGCAGGGCCGCGGCCCACGCGAGGATCGGACCGAACTCGGCATCGAACGCCAGCGTCACCATCCCACTCGCCGCGCCGATGATCGCCACGACGATCACGTAGACGAGCACGCGCCGCCATGCCGGGCCCTCGAGGTAGCTGACACCCGCGAAGACCGCGCCAAGCATGATGACCGGAATCTGCGCGATGAAGAGCGTCACCAGAGCGAACGACCATTCGTCGTCGTACCAACCGGGGGCATTCGCGAACTGCGCGTACTTGTACGCGGTGTACGCGGGGAGGGCCGCGCTGCCGGCGAGTGCGAACCAGGAGGAGAGGCGAGACAAGGGAGGGCGGGGACGAAGTACCGGGCGGCGTCGCGTCGCCCATTGTGCCGCAGCGTTCCACGACATAGAAGCGAGACGCGTCGCAACGAGGCGCCGGCGGCAACGAGCGGAGCAAGGAACGCCGCGGGCGCGGGTCGGCCAGGCCGCCCCGGTCCTTCAAGGCCCGTTGCCATGCGCGTGGCCGGCCAGTCCGGCCCGGTTCCGCCAGTTCGTCCCGCGCACGGTCATTTCGTCGGAATCCGCCTCGACATTGCATGGCGGGCCGCTAAGCTGCCACCATCGACAAAACGGCTGCCCCGACCATGAGATCCAGCTTCTTCTTCTATACCCGACTGGCGTTTGCATGGGCATTCCTGCTCATCTTCGCGCTCGCTTTCTGGTCGAACTTCACGCACCGCGGCCAGGGCTGGATATTCCTGTCCTGGATCGTCGTGATGTTCTTCGTCTTCGCGTCCGCAGCGGCGCACATCCGCCATGTCCGGCGCATCAGTGGCACCGCCAACGCCGGCACGCTCGCCAACCGGCAGCGCCGCCAGATCGAGCTGCCGATGCCGACCATCGAAGCGTTCGACGTCCTCGAGGCGACCATCCGCGAACTGCCCCATGTCGAGCAGGTGGAGAGCCTGCGCGAGAAACTGCAGGTACACGCGAAGGTAAAGCGGATCTATCCGTATGGCGCCACGGTTCCGCTGCTGCAGCGGATGCTCGGGTGGTTCGACGCGAAGCGCAACCAGATCTTCGCGACGATCACGCCGCACTCGGACACGAGCACCGTCAACCTCGTCTGCGAGCCCGAGGGCGGGGGCTGGCGTGACTGGTTCACGGTGGACAACGGCACCAACCTCGAAAACGCGGAAGCCGTCACCCGCGCGATCTCGCGCCGTATCACTGAAGTGCGCCGCAACGAGCAGGCGTCGACGAAGGAAACGGAAACCGAGAAGGAACTGGCCGTCGCCAAGTTGCGGCTGCTGCATGCGCAGGTCGAGCCGCATTTCCTCTACAACACGCTGGGCAGCGCCAAATACCTGATTCGCAGCGATCCGGACGGCGCGGAGCGGATCATCGACAATCTGATCCTGTACCTGCGCCACTCGCTGCCGCGGCTCGAGAACTCGCTGACCACGCTGGGCGAGGAAATGGAGCGCGTGCGCGCGTACCTCGATATCATGCAGATCCGGATGGGCGCGCGCCTCAAGACCGAACTGAACGTGCCGGACGCGCTCAAGGCCGTTCCCTTTCCCACCATGATGCTGCAGACGCTCGTCGAGAACGCGATCAAGCACGGACTGGAGCCGAAGTCGGGTGGCGGCACGATCTGGGTGCTGGTGGCCGACAAGGCGGACCGCGTCGCCGTCACCGTGGCGGACGATGGCAATGGCCTCGGTACGCAGACGACCGGCAGCGGCATCGGGCTGCGCAACGTCCGCGAGCGACTGCAGCTCGCGTACGGGACCGACGCCACGTTCGACCTCGCCGCCAATTTCCCGGCGGGCGTGGCCGCCACGATCACTGTCCCCAAGGCTGGGCCGATACAGGTGCGCGGTGAGTAAGCCCGTGACCTGCGTCGTCGCCGAAGACGAACAGCTCTTTCGCGACGCGCTGCTGGCGCTGCTGCGCCAGGAGTGGCCCGAGCTCGAGGTGGTGGCGGTCTGCGACGATGGCGGTGCCGCGCTGGAAGCCATCGGCGAACACCGGCCCGACGTGACGTTCCTTGACATCCGCATGCCGGGATTGACCGGGCTCGAGGTGGCGGCGGCGACGGCCGAGATCAGCCCGTCCACGCAAATCGTGTTCGTGACCGCCTACGACCAATACGCGATCCAGGCGTTCGAGCGCGGCGCCGTCGACTACCTGCTGAAGCCCATCGCCCGCGATCGGCTGGTCGGTACCATCGCGCGGCTGCAGGGCCGGGTGGGGTTTTCCAGCGCGCATGGCGCAACACTTGCGGCGCTCATCAGGGAACTCGGCGCGACGCTGCCCGTTGCCAAGCCGGCGGAGGCGCCGCTCGTGTGGCTGACGGCGAGCTCAGGCAAGGAAACGCGGCTCATCATGGTCGACGACGTCGCCTATTTTCGTTCCGACCACAAGTACACGACGGTGATGACGGCGCAGGGTGAGGCGCTGCTGCGCACGCCCCTGCACGAGCTGCTCGCGAAGCTCGACCCGGCGCACTTCAAGCAGATTCACCGCTCCACCATCGTCAACATGCGAATGGTGGCATCGGTGGTGCGCGATGACAGCGGGCGCGGCATGATGCGGATCAAGAACCGGCCGGAAACGCTGCCGGTCAGCCTGACCTTCATGCCGCTGTTCAGGAACATGTAGCCCGCTCACAGCGCGCGCGTGCACTTCCCGCCTTCCTTCGTGCCCGACCAGTGCTGCCCTGCGTTGACGCAGGCGACCGCGTAGCTCGCGCACACCTGACCGTGAGCGTCGGCTCGACGCCTGTCAAGCGAACCGATTGAAGTCGATCGTCGTGGTGTGGGTGGCGAGGTACACCTCGCGCAGGAAACACACGAGGCCGCAGATCACCGCCAGCATCGCGCCGACGAACAGCGCGCCGGCGAGCCACTTGAGCGACGTCTCGAAGAACGCGTCCGCGAACAAGCTGACGATGACGAGGCAGACGAGCAGCGCCGCGGCTGTGCAGAAGTTGATCGACCAGCTGCACACGCGGCGGCGGTGTTCGAGATTCTGCAATTCCACGCGCGAAGCCGCGCGCATCCTGTCGTCGAGGTCCGACCAATGCTGCTCGAAATATCGGGCCCGGTCGATGACGCGGCTCAAGCGCGTGGCCATTACGCCGAGCAGACCGGCGATGCCGGTGAGCAGGAAGACGGGGGCGATGGCGAGCTGGATGGCGTGGTCGACGACGCCGGCGTTGGGATCGATGGGCATGAGGACTTGAAGGGTTGGCGAGGCGGCGATGACGCTTTAAGCCGTCCATCCTGACTCATCGGGGCCCGGTCGGGCAAGTTTCCGACCGTCGTTGGCCGCTTGCTGGTGCCCCTTCCATGGACGCGTATGCGCTGCGCAAGGCCGCGGCGCCGGCGCTTGGCGTGGGCTACGGTGCGCGTGATGAAGCGGACATCGGACGCAGGCTTCGTCGTCTGGGTGCGGCAGTGCGCGCGACGCCGACTGCATCGTCGCGGACGATTTCGCATGAAGGCTTGCTAGAATTGAACCGTGCGAATCGTTCATTGGATGGCGTGCCTGATCGTCGCGACCACCTGGCCGGTGGCGACCGCGGCGGCGATGGTGGCGGAGGGCTCTCCCGCCATGCCGGCGTCGTTCGGCAAGCCGGTGAAGCCCTGGTTCGGCTGCCCGAAAATCGCGGGCGTCTATGCGTGGCCGCCCATCGAAGGTTCGCTTGCGCCGGTTCCCGGCCCGGTGCAGCGAGGGCAATTCGCCAACATCGCGGGTCTGCAGCTGTATACCAAGGCCTATCTGTGGCTGGAGCAGCCCGACGACAGGCGGCACCTGCGCCTGCGTGCCATCGCGGTCCCGAATGACGACAAACGCCTGCGCATCGGCAATCCCGATCGCGGCTGGAAACAACGCACGCTCGCGAACTCCCAGAACGCCTGCAGCGGCGGCTGGCTGGTGATCACCGAAGTCGACTTCAGCCATCCTTCCGCCAACGCGTGGTATGGCGGCGAAGTGTTGTCGGGTATGCGCCTGATGGCGCTGGCCGATGGTGGACTGGCCATTGGCCAATGGCTGCGCGTCACGAATCGGAGAAGCGTTATCGCCTGGGGCGAGGCGCAGCTTGGCTCGCTTCCGGCGGAGGATCTTGTGTACTGGCATTGGGTGAAACTGAGGCGCGTGGCCGACAGCGGCGACGCCATCAAGGTCGACTACGGCAACTAGTCGTCACTCGAAGGCTCAAGCGCTGCAACGGGCCCGGGCGATTCCGCGTCCCGCAGGCCAGCGGGTCGGAAGGCAAGGATTCCATGGCGAAGCGAGGGCTTTGATCGCCAGGGCGTAGCCGACGGTCGACGGCCCGACGGACCGGACATCTGCGCATGGCCGGCGCCAACATCAAAAGTCGTTGCAGACCCCGCGTATCGCTTCCTGTCGTCGCCGCCGAAGCACGCCGACGCCGGACGTCGATCCGGCGTCGTCTTCCCGATCAATTCAGCTGGAGCAGGTCCGAGAAGGTCACGCCGTAGGTCGGGCTCGGATTGGTCGTCGAGCCGCGCGCACAGGTGAAGGTCGACGTCATGTCATCGAACGGGTAGGTATAGCAGGTCGGACAGGCCTTCTTCAGCCACTTGATCGTCGGCAGGACGTAGGTCAGCCAGTTCGCATTCGCGGTCTGCACGGGTTGCGTGGGCGGCGTCAGGTTTTGCCCGGCGTTGCCCGGCGGATTCTGCTGCGGGGTCTCCGTGGCGCCCCACATCACGCCGCCGCAGGCGAGCAGCGTGGACTGCTGCGGAAACGGCGGGATGGTCGACGTCGTCCCGTTGCCCAGATACGCGCTGTAGGTGTTGTTGTTGCACAGCTGGAGGTTGCCGACGCTGACCGACGTGGTCGACGTGGGGTTCCAGCTGGTCGAGAACGCGAAGGGTGCGGCGTTGGCAGCCGTCTGGTTGAAGCCCCAGATCCCGTCCGCCGTCAGGAACGCGACCAGCTTGCCGCAGCTTCGGGTGGCGAAGTCGAACGTGGAATTGAAACTGGACATCGCGTATCCGCAGGTCGACTGCGGAATGCCGCTGCAGTCCAGCTGTTTGGTGCAGGTCGTGACGGGATATCCCGCCGGAGGAACCACCGCCTGGAAGTAACTCGTCGCGTCCCCGGTCACCGTCACGTTGGGCGGAAACGACGCGGTGCTCGGCGCCATCACCCAGGTGGCGGCCGGCAGGCCCGCGGTGGACGTGGTGCCGCTCGTATAGCCGCCGTTCTGCGGCAGCAGACTCCCGGCGATGCCACACGAATAGGCGTTGGACGTGGACGCCGTGACGTTGTTGGGCCCGAACTCGATGGCGAAGTTGACGCCGTTGATGATCGAGACATCGTAGAAGTCGGTGTCCGAATAGGCCTGGAAGGTGAGCTCGGCCAGCGTATTGGTCCCGGGCGTCGGTCCGGTGCCGGGGCCGCAAGTGAGTCCACCGGCCGTGCCCGCGCAGGTCGCGTTTTCGCAGACGCCGGTGGTCTCGTCGCAGCCCGTGCGGCCGTAGAAGTTGCCGGACCAGATGATGTTGTTGGGGGCCAGGCTGGAGCCGGAAATCGCGAGCGTCGTCGTGCCGCCGCCCGGGGCGATCCTGTAGCCGGGGGAGGGCGCGCTCTGGTCGTAATAGCAGTAGAAGGGCGTGTCGGAAATCTTGGAGTTCGGTGCCGATCCGCCCTGCAGGCAGGTGGTGCCGATCGGGCAGGCCGCCTGCGGGTTGGACGGGCCGCAATACGATCCGGCGCCGGGCTTCATGTTCGCCGTCGTCGTGCCGGCGGGTACCGCGGTGGTCGAGGCGTTCACATAGGAGCTTGCGGCGCCGCCGGTGATGCCGACATAGATCGCCTTGTCCGGCGAGTTGTTGGTGAACGTGATCGTGCGCCGGGCGGCCTCGGGCGCAATGGCATTGAGGGTCAGCGGCGCGATGGTGTACTGGGTGCCCGATGTGGCGGTGGCGACCGCGTTGATGGTGACGGTGCCCGTGGCCGATTGACCGACGAGACCCAGGCCGCAATTCAACACGTTGGTGGCCGCGTTGTTCGTGTATTGCAGCGTGCAGGTTTGCGACTGGGCGGTGTTCATCGTCGTGTTGTTGCCCGGCGTGTAGTTGTAGAACGACACGCCGGAGCCCTGGATGCTGAGCGCCACGCTCACCGCGTCCTTGACGGACGCATTGTTCCAGTTGACGAACAACGGTGCCTTCATCCCGTTCGGCACGTTGTTGCCCGATTGGGTGCTGAGCGCGATGCTGCCGTAGGTCGGGGTGGTGGTCGGCGCGGCGTTGACCGTGATGCTGCTGTAGCCGGGGCTTGACGCCGTGACCGCGCCGACGACCGCCACGACGACCGATGTCGCTTGCGATGCCGCGAAGGTCACGGTCGTCACGCACTGCGGCGATACCGACGTCACCTGGCATTGGGGCGGGTTGAAGGTGGCGTTCGAGGCTGCGCTGAAGTTGATGTAGGCGCCCGTGGCCTTGGTGACGCCGGAGCTGCCGCTGATCTCTGCTGTGAGCGTCTTCGTGTACGGCGCGGTGCCGGCACCGTTGAACGAGACAGCAAGCGGCGTTGTGGTGGCGAACGTGCCCGCGTCGCTCTGCACCTCGAGGCTTCCGTAGACGACCGCGTCGGTGACGGTGGCGGTGATCGGCGCGTCGGCATAGCCGTCCGCCTGCGCCGCGAGGCCCACCTTGCCGCTCGCCAAGCCATGGATCCTCACCGTGCACTTGCTGGACGCGTTCGACGAGCTCGACAACGTGCACGAGGCCGGGGTGACATTGGCGATCGTCGTATCAAGCGAGGCGAGCCGGACCGTCTGGCCGACGACCCCGGTGCCGCCTTGCAGGGCCAGCACGACTTCGCGGAAGCTGCCCGCCTTGACGGAGAGCGCAGGGCCTTCCTCGAAGCCGATGGTCCCGGAGTTGTTCCCGGAGCCCGAATCGTTGCAGCCGGCGAGAGTCCCCGCCACGCCAATCGCGCCGATGGTGATCCAGGACGCCGCTGTCCACCGCATCTGCATGTTCACACCTCCCCTTGCTGATCCCGCGCAATCGCGTCGGGTAATTGCTGGTCACTGCCTGCCGTCGAGCGGCACGTGCCGGCCTTTCGCGCGAGCACGTCGATGCGTGGCCAGCGTCCGGTCGCCGCGAATGCCGCCGTGATGCGTACTACGATGCCGGTGACGCCGCGAGGCACCGCGACATTCAACTCGCGCGCGACGCGCCCACGAAAGGCCACCGACCTATTAGCAATGTGTGTGCCACACGTTCGGGCTGCGTCGACCGCGAGACGGCGGGCTCGTCACGACGTTGTTCAACGTGCCGCGCGTGTTCCTGTCGTCATACCGACCGCCGCAAGCGCGTTCCGCCGCGCGGCGGCGATGGCGAGCACGTGCGCTTCATCCAGCGGCCGCCACCGACGCGGTTCATTTGCGCCAGACGCTTGCCAGCCACTGTTGTCTTTCACGCGGCAGCCCGGGGGGGCGATAGTAGTGTGTCAGTTCGACGAACCCGGCGTCGATCATGAAGCCGCGCCAGGTTTCCCAGTCGTAGAACGCGCCGTAACGATCCCCGTCACAATTCTCCTGCCCGGTGCCGTGGGGATTCGAGCTCAGCAGCACGCCGTTCGGCTTCAGGCAGGCATGCAGTTCCCGCAGTACGCGCGGCAGTTCCTGCCGGGGAACGTGGAATAGCACGGCGTTGGCGAAGACGCCGTCGAAGTGACTCCGGGGCAAGTCGAGCGCCAGGAAGTTCTGCTCGAGGATGCGGCATCCGCTGTGGGCGCGCGCGAGCGCCGCCATCGCCGCCGAGCCCTCGAGTCCGGTCGCGCGGTGTCCGAGCGCCACGAAGGTCTTGAGGTCGCGCCCGGGTCCGCATCCGAAGTCGAGCAGCTCGAACGGAGACGGCGCCTCGATGTATTGCAGCAGCGCGGCGACGTTCTGGCTGACGTCGTGGTCGCGCGTGCCCTCCCAGAAGTCCAGCGCGGCCCGGTCGTAATGCGCGAGCGTTTGTGCGACGAGCCGTGCGATATCGTTCGGTGTCAGCGCCATGCTGTGCGGCGTCGGAAACGACTTTCATGGCGCGCCGCGCGCGCCCTCATCCAGGCGTCGTCCATGGCTCCTCCCGCGACACGTCGTCAGCCGAGCGTCACGATTGAAGGTTGGCCTTGAAGAACGCCACCGTGCGTGACCACGCGAGTTTGGCGGCGGCTTCGTCGTAGCGAGGTGTCGAGTCGTTGTGAAATCCGTGCTGGGTTCCCGGATACATGAACATCTCGTACTTCACTCCGGCCGCCTTCAGCGCCGCTTCATAGGCGGGCCATCCCGCGTTGATGCGCTCGTCGTTGGCGGCGTAGTGGATCAGCAGCGGCGCCTTGATCCTGGCGGCATTCTCGGCGCTGGGCTGGCCGCCGTAGAAGGGCACGGCCGCCGCGAGATCGGGCATGCGCACGGCGAACGTGTTGGCCGTGGTGCCGCCGAAGCAAAAGCCCACGACGCCGATCTTGCCCGTGCAGTCAGGACGCGCCTTCAGGAAGTCCGCCGCGGCGACCAGGTCCTCGGTGCGCTTGGCGGCATCGAGCTGGCCGAACAGCTGCGCGGCCTTCTCCTCGTTGCCCGGATAGCCGCCCAGCGGCGTAAGCGCATCCGGCGCGAATGCCAGGAAGCCATCGAGCGCCAGCCGGCGCGCGACGTCCTCGATGTACGGGTTGAGCCCGCGATTCTCGTGGATGACCACGATGCCGGGGAGCTTGCCGGTGGCGTTCGCCGGTCGCGCGAAGTACCCCTTCATGGTGCCCGTGCCCTGCGGCGACGGGTAGGTGAGGTACTCCGTCTTGATGCGGCTGTCGTCCTTCGGCACCTGCTGCGCGAACGCATAGTTCGGCCGCAGGCTTTCGAGCATCGCCGCCGCCGTGAAGCCGCCCACGGCGAACTTGCCGGCGCCATCCAGGAAGTTCCGGCGGGAGATCCCGCCGTGCACGTAGCCGTCGAAAAGCTTCAGGACCTCGGGCGGAAAGTCGCTTGCTTTCTTGCGTTCCATGGGTCGGTCCTTTGGTGGGTCGGGGAGCAACGGCAAGTACTGGCGACTGGCGCGATTTCCGGCCGCAATTTTCGTGCGTAAGCCGCCTCGACGGCCCAGAGTGGGCCCGCGAGGACTCCAAGGGCGGCGGACCAGGTCAGGTCACCGACGCCTCGTAGATGCTGGCGATCGACGCGTCCAGCGCCCGGTTGAACTCCTGGTCGCTCTGCTGCGCGGTGAGACCCTCGGTCAATGCCCGCGAAAAGCTCGCGATCAGGCCATGGTTGCGCGCGAGCAGCGCGTTCGCCTCCTCGCGCGAGTAGCCTCCCGAGAGGGCCACCACCCGCAACACTTGCGGTTGCTTGATGAGGTCCGCGTAGAAATCGTCAACCGATGGAATCGTGAGCTTCAGCATCACCTGCTGCTGCGGTCCCAGACTCGCCAAGTGCTTGACGATCGTCGCCTTGAGGAGCTGCTCGGCGCCTTGCTTGTCCGTGGCACGTATGTCGACCTCGGGCTCGAGTATGGGCATGAGTCCCGCCGCCAGGATCTGTTTGCCGACCGCGAACTGCTGGACGACGACATCCTCGATGCCTTTCGCGTTGGCGTGCTTGATGACCGAGCGCATCTTGGTCCCGAACACGCCGTTGCCCTTGGCGCGCGCGAGCAATGCGTCGAGGTCCGGCATCGCCTTCATCATCTGCGCGCCGTTCACCTCGTCGGCCAGACCCTTGTCCACTTTCAGGAAAGGAACCACCTGCTTCACGGACCAGAGGTAGTCGGCGCTGCCGCGCCCCTCGACCTGGCGGTCCATCGTCTGTTCGAACAGGATCGAGCCCAGGATGCGTTCGCCGCTGAACGCCGGACTGGTGACGATCCGCGCGCGCATGGCGTGGATGAGGTCGAACATCTGCTGCTCGCCAGAATACGCGTCCGGCTTGATTCCATAGAGTGAGAGCGCCTTCGGCGTGCTGCCGCCGCTCTGATCGAGTGCGGCGATGAAGCCCTTGGCGGAGTTGATCCTTTCGTACTGCTGCGCATTCATAGCGGTCCCCTGTGGTGGAGTGCGATGGCCAAAGGAGTATTTTACGCGCGCGCCACGTTCGACGTGGGGATCGCGACCGGTCAGAGGTCCCGGGGTGCTGCGCCGATCAGGGAATGCGGACTGCGTTTCATGTGGCGCACCGTCTTGCCATCAGTCGTCGTCCCGCCAAAGCGCAGACCCAGTGTCTGATTCGGCGCACTCTCCGCGAGGCGGCACGATGCCGCCGGGTTCGCACGTTGGCGGGCACGACGGATGAAAAGGATTCGTGTGTGCCGGAAACAACGTAGCGAACGTTCACGGCCGGCTAATGGCTGCCGAGCCCTCCAAGCAGCTTGCTGATCGCCTCGACGAGGCTGGCCATCTCGCCCTTGGCATGCAGCAACGGCAACAGCGTGGCCATCGCGCCCAGCGTGGATCCCAGCAACTGCGCGAACGACCGCAGGTCGAACGGAATCACGCGCATGTGCTCGATGCGGGCGAACATGGCGCCCAGCGTCGACTGCTCGGCGAGGTCGCGAATCTCTTCCTGCGGGGAATTCGACCTGTCTCCAAACAACCAGCGGTTTTCGACCACCCGACTGTGCTCGGTGACACGCTCGCGATAGGCGGCAAGTGCACGCTTTCTGGTGCGGAAGAGCTGTTTGGTGAACATGAACAGTGGCAGCGTGAAGAGCAGCGGTGCGCCGATCGTGAATAACACGAGCGGACCCCAAACGGGCAGGATCGACAGTTCGTAGTTCAACACGGCGATCTGATATCCGACCGGCGCCGCGACGTTGCTGATGCCGAAGGCGAGGATGAACAACGCGAACCGGCTTTGCGCCTCGCTGATGAAACCGATCCCGCCGGTGAGATCGGGGTGGGTGGGGTGCAGTTCCAGCCGCATCCGGGATACGCGATACAGATAGAAGATCCAGAGGGCGATCTTCCAGATCAGGCGCATCCAGATGTAGTTGCTGACCGGTATCGCAATGAAAAACGCCCAATAGCCGGCCGCGGTCAGGTTGCGCGAATGCTCTTCGCCATGAACGTGCCAAGTCGGTAATGGGTCCGCACCGAACTGCGGAACAAGGATCACGAGGGAAAAAGCGTACGCCAGCGCGATACAGGCTACGTCGGGCCGAAACGACTGGCGCAACCGCTTGAGAGTCTCATGGACCTGATTGATCCGAGGCCTGTCCTCGCAGCTGATGATGCCGCATCGCGTGAACTGGCTCGCCGCTTCGCGCGTGCTGCCGTCGATGATCACTTCCGCAACGACGTAGAGCGGAAGTCCGACCAGGAATTGCGCGTAGGCGGCAAAGTCCGCGAAGAAATTGGTCGGCGTCAACTCGGTATCGATCAGGCCTTGCCGCCAGGCGAGGATCGCCATCGGGACATAGGTAATCAGGATGGCCACCAGGCAGCGCTTGACGATGGGAAAGGGCGTATGGGTGCCCAGGCCCATGCTCGCCCAGGTGCGCCGGAGCCAATCGCCTTCGAACAGCGAAAATGGCGTTTGCGGTGTGGATAGCGCGCGCTCGAGCGACGCGTCCCGCAACGTGGTTTCGTTCATGTGCAGGTCATTTCTTGCGCTCGCACATCACCGACCATAGCCGCCGGAATTGCTCCCCGCTCATCTCTTCCTCCAGCTGCGCGACGGGTCCCGCTGCGACGAAGCGCTGAAAGCCGGCGTAGCCGCCCGTCGCGCGCTTGTAATTGATTTCTCCGCACGTCGCCGGGATTTTCCACTTCTCGCTGGCGAAACTGAGGCGGAACCGCGCGCTTTCAGGGTCGCTGACGCTGGCGCGCGCGACCGCCTCCCCGGCTGCGATGGCGCGGGCATGGTCGATCGGGCGCGGCGCACTGGATGGGGTCGGCACGCGCCACGCATAGGCGAAGAGCACCAGGAACAAGCCGAACAGTACCGTGGCCGCCGCAACCGGAACTGGGCGTGACATGCGCATGAACTACCCGATGGCTTCCACGGATTTGCCCTCGTCGGCGGTGCTGCGTAGTTTCCGACAGAAAGTGGGGGGACGCTAGTCCTCTTACATGTTGCAGGCGCGATGCAAAGGGTCGATCCGTGGCGAGGGTCAGCGACGACTTTCCCGGTCGCGACGGGATGAGTCGGCCACGCTATGGCGGACCTTCCGGTTGCGCCTTACGGGTATGGCGATGCGCTACTTGGCCTGCGCGGCGCCGGTGCCGCGACCGGCACCGACGTTGGGGCCAGGTCCGACCATCCGCAGCGCGCCGTTGTCGATGAGCCGCGTGACCTCAGGCGAGGCAAGGATCGCGTTCCTGGCTGCGACGCGAAGGCGGTCCACCGCCTCGCTGTCGAGTACGAACGACGTCGGCAGCGTATTGAGGTAGGCGCGCTCCTCCTGGTCGGGAAGCACATCGAACGACACGTCGATCACGCGGATGTTGATGTCCGGCGCTCGCATGACCGGCTGCAGCTTCTCGGCCAGCGCCGGATAGGGCCTGATCGCGTCGCGGACTTCGCGCAGGGCCGCCCAGCGCGCCTGGATGTCCCGCAACGTTTCCACGGTGTCGTAGGAGTAGCGGTCGATGGGCGTTCCCGTGGCCTTGAGCAGTACGTCGACGAGCCCCGGCGGATCCTCGCGCTTGTTCCAGTCGTTGGGCGGCGTGGCGAGCGAGTTCACCACGAAGATGAACGCATTGCGGACATGATCGTAGGGCGTTTTCTCCCCGAGCGCGTGCAACGCCTCGAATGTCGACAGGACGTCGAGAACGCCGCGCATGCCGACGTTGTCCGAAACACCGCCGTCGACCAGATGGAGGTAGGGACGCTCGTTGCGATCGGCGAACGCCTGTAGCTCCTGCAGCCGCTTCACCGTGCGCGCGGCCGGCCGCGGCCGATCGGGCGAGTCCGTGAACAGCGCCGTCCACGGCGGCGGCTCGTACGCGCACGTGCCGCCATAGTTGTCGATCGTGATCGACGAGAGCACCACTGGCACGGCGGACGATGCGGCCGCCGCGCGCGCCAGGCGCACACTCGACAGGTCCGTACAGAGGACGTCGAAGTTCTCGGGGTTGAAGATGACGCGTGTCCCGTCCGCAAGGTCGGTGGCGCTCACCAGGATCCGCGGCCCGTCCCGTCGCAGGTCGTTGAACGTGGCGCCATTGAACAGGACTTCGTCGTAGAAGTTGGCGGCGAGTTCCGAGCGTCCCCAGCCGGTGGAGCCGAGCGAGGGCCAGTTGAAGGGATTCACTGCCCGCGTGACGAGTTCGCCCTGCACATTGCGCTTGAGGAAGCTCGTCTCGTAGACGTCGAAGAGGTTGTCCCCATGCAGCCCGTAAGCCAATGCGGTGAAGCTCCCGCCGGAGATGCCCGTGATGATGTCCACCGTATCGAGCACCCGGACGCGGCGACCGCTCTTGGTCGTGACCTGCATATCGCGCAGGGTCTCGAGCACGCCGTAGGAGAACGCCGCCGCGCGCGTACCACCGCCAGAGAACGCCAGGATGACGAGCGTTGCGTTGTCCTCGACATTCTC
>JBDTNR010000030.1:0-14569 GCA_039933655.1 Betaproteobacteria bacterium
GGATTAAAAACAGCGCCACGGATCCGATCCTCCGCCGCCATCGCGGCGGCGCCCGCCGGCGCGCGACCCTGATGTCGCCAGCGGCGCCGTCCGCGCCCTCACACCGGGACCGGGCTGCTGTTCGTGCGCAATCTCGTCGAGTTGGCGTTTCATCGCGTCGAACGCCTCGCGCAGCGCGATGTACGGATCCTCGTCGTGTTCGCGATTGACGACGACCTCCTGCCGTCCGGGCAACCGCACGTCGACACCGACCCGGAAGTCGCGGCCCTGACGCTGCTGCCTGGCGCCCTGCTCGAGCGTCACGCGGCAGCTGATGATCCGCGGATGGAGTTCCTCGAGCTTCCCGGCTTTCCGGCGGATCTGCGCCTCGAGCGCGTCCGAGTGGGTCATGTTGCGCAACGTGATCTGCAGCGGTACTTGCAGCGAGCCAGTCATATGCCTGCCTCCACTTCTTGATTGCCGACTACGAATCCACCATAGCCCAACCCCCGATCGTGTTTTTGACATTCATCAATCGCGGCCGCGAACGACCGGGCCTACGGCTGCACATTGGCGCCGACGGAGGGAAGTTCCCGCGGAAACCACCCGCGCCGGCGCCGCGGGCAATCCGTGTAGTCCCAATGCCCCGGTCACGCGTTAAGCGTGCGCTGCCCGGCCTTGGGCCGCTTTTTTGGGAGGTACCGTGTTCGAATCGCTGCAGTCCGCGCTGGCGTCCAATCAGCTCGTTTCCGGGGGCATCGTGCTGGCCGCGCTCGGCCTGGCCGCGATGTGGCTGCGCGAGCTGCCGGCCGCCGTCGCCCGCTGGGGCAAGCACTACTTCGTCACCACGCTGACCGTCGACAGCCGCGAGGAGCTCATGTTCCCGGCGCTCGTCGAGTACATGGACAGCCGCGAGGCGCTGCGCCGGATCAACAACTTCACCGTGCGCGCGGTCCGCGAGCAGGGCTCGTCGTACCAGAGCCTGCACGACGAGCTGCAGCAGGGCGGCCGGCCGACGCCGCTCTTCTCGCCGGGCGAGGGCTTCCACGTTTTCGTGCTCGACGGGCGGCTGATGTGGATGACGCGCGAAGTGCAGGTCGGCGCCGCCGTCGTCGAGAAGATCAGCCTGTCCACGTTCGGCCGCGACAAGCGGCCGCTGGAGACGCTTGTCCACGCGGCGATGTCGCACCGGATCGAGCGCGAGCTGAACCGCATCGCCATCTACGTGCCCAATCCGTACAGCAACGAGTGGTCGCGCGCGCGGCTCGGCAACAACCGCAAGCTCGACTCCGTCGTGCTGAAAGAAGGGCAGAAGGAGGCCATCGTCGCCGACCTCGATCGCTTTTTCGCGTCGCGCCAGCGCTACGAGACGCTCGGCATTCCGTGGCGCCGCGGCTACCTGCTGTACGGCCCGCCGGGAACGGGCAAGACGTCGCTCGTCACCGCGCTCGCCTCCGAGCTGTCGCTCAACGTCTGCGTGCTGTCGCTTGCGTCGCCGAACGTCACCGACGAGAAGATCGGCAACCTGCTCGCCAGTGTGCCCGGGCGGTCGGTGATCCTGATCGAGGACGTCGACGCGTTCTTCCAGCAGCGCAGCAAGTCGGATGCCGCCGTCAAGCTGTCGTACTCGGGCTTCATCAACGCGCTGGACGGCGTGGCCGCGCACGAGGGCTCGGTCGTGTTCCTGACGACCAATCACCCGCAGCTGATCGACGAGGCGGCGATCCGCTCGGGGCGCGTCGACTTCCGGCTCGAGCTGGGGCGATGCGATCGCGGCCAGCTGGAGCGGATGTTCCGCAAGTTCTTCGACGACCCGGCCGCGGCCGCGCGCTTCGCCGACACCGTGCCCGCCGATCGCTTCTCGCCGGCGCAGGTGCAGGAACGGCTGCTGAAAGCCGCCAACGCCGAGGAAGCGTTCGCGCTGTTCCACGAGCGCGCGCTGGCGAGCGACGTCGCGCTGCTGCGCGCCGCTTGAAGTCGCGACAGGACGGCCTCTTTTGGGTGTGCGGGGCAGCAGGCCCCGCACGCCCGTCCTGCCTTCAACCGGTTGCCCACCGCGAGCCGTCTGCGCATGCGTCGGATACAGCGTCGCCGGTGATGCGCGCGTCGCCGGCAGCGCCCGACACATCTGCTTGCATGTTCCGGCACAACGCTTGGCGCTGCATCGGGTCCAAACAGACGTCACTCACGGAGGATCGACATGAAGCGCTTTCTGACTCTTCTAATCGCCGCGGCCGTTCTCGGCGGCTGCGCCATCGTGCCCCTGGGACCCCGCTACTACAACGATGGTTACTCGCGCGGACATGGCGGCTATCGCGGCGATGGTTACTACCGCAACGACGGCTATCGCAACGACGGCTATCGCAACTACGGCTACCGCAACGACGGCTATCGCAACTACGGTCCGCGGGACTATGGCTACGGAGGCGGCAGGTGATGCGCGGAGACGCTGCATCGACAAATTGCCTCGGTGACGCACGGCCCGCAGGGGCCGAACTCGCGGTTCCGGGATGCGTGTCTAGCAAGGTGTCTACGTTCAGCACGTTGTTTCGCGTTCCCATGGCGCAACGTCATGGCGCCTGCCGTCGTCCACGCGAAGGCGGGGACTAACGCGTCTTTGGAGCCCGTTCTGCGCGAGGTATGAAAACGTCACTGGGTTCCCGCGTTCGCGGGAACGACGGATGAGCAGGACGCGTGGGTGGCGGAAACAACGCATTGAACCTTGACGGCTAAGCCGCCACGCGCCGCTAATCGGCGCATCATTCGCCTGTTGGGGCCCGTTTCGAGCCTCCGCGTCGAGGCGCCGTCGCGCTCGCTTCCGAAGGTTTCGTGAGCACCAGCGGGAGGCGCGTGCGAGCGACGCGGCAGCGGCCGGCCGCGCTCGCGAGCATCGCCGCTCGACTGCGGCGATGTGCGTCGAGCGCAGGCGACCTCGAGCCCGCAGCGCCATCATCTTTCCAGAGGGGCACTTCCATGCAGATCACCGACATCCTCGCCCAGATGGGCGGACTCCAATCGATGGCGCGCGAACTGGGCGTCAGCGAGGACGAAGCGGCAACCGGTGCGGCGGCGCTCGCGCCCGCCATCCTCGGCGGTTTCAAGCGGCAGGCGCAGTCGCAACCCGCGGGACTCGAAGGTCTGGGCGGGCTGCTCGGCCAGCTCGGCGGCGGGGGACTCCTCGACAACGTGCTGGGTCCGGAGCCCACCGACGTCAATCGCGGAAACGATGTCCTCGGCGAAATCTTCGGCAGCAAGGACGTGAGCCGCACCGTAGCGCAGAACGCGGCGTCGCAGACAGGACTGCCCACTGGCCTGCTCAAGAAAATGCTGCCGATACTGGCGATGCTCCTGGCCGGCTACATGGCGAAGCGCAGCGGCGGTACGGGGACGCCAGGCGGAATGCCGGGGGCGCAGGACAGCGGTGACCTCGGCGGTCTCGGTGGGCTTGGCGGTCAGGCGGGCGGCGGGCTCGGTGGGCTACTGGGCGGCCTGCTCGGCGGTCAGGCCGCGGGTGCGGGCAATGCCGGATCGGGACTGGGCTCGATGCTCGACATGAACGGGGACGGCAATGCGCTGGACGACATCCTGCGGATGGCCGGCAAGGTCATGCGCTAGCCGGAATTCATCGCCGCTGCCGGCGCGCGCTCGTGGCCGTCGTATGGAATGGACGCCAGCAGCAGTTGCAGCGTGCCGATTTCCGCGGGCCTCACAAGTTGGTGGTCGTCCACGCGCTGGTCCGGATCGCCGGCAGTAGGAGAGGTGATATGGTTTGACCGGACGCAAGCGCACGTCGGCGGGCGAGCCCTAGGATGGGACCATGGCCCGGCGAATTTGCGGGGGTCGATGATTCGCACCGGCATAGTCGCCGCCGGCGGATGCGAAGGAGATTCCATGTTTCGGCGAATCCTGGTTCCGGTCGACGGCAGCACCACATCGAATCGCGGATTGCGCGTGGCAATCGACCTCGCCCACGACCAGCAGGCAACCCTCCATCTGCTGCACGTCGTCGACGAGTTGCTGCTGACGCCGGTATTGGAGGGCGGCGCATATTTCACCGCGCAGCAGGTGGATGCCTATGCCGTCGCATTGCGCACCCAGGGCGGGAAGGTTCTGGCTAAGGCGGAAGTGGAAGCGGCCAGGAAGGGGATTGCGTGCCGCACGGCCCTCGTCGAGACGCTCGGCGGGCCGGTCGCGGAGGCGATCGTCGCCCACGCGAAAAAAACACGGGCGGACCTGATCGTGCTCGGCACCCATGGCCGGCGCGGGTTGAAGCGCGCGGTGATGGGCAGCGACGCCGAAGGCGTCGTCCGCGCGAGCCCGGTGCCGGTGCTGCTGGTGCGGCTGGGCACTCCGGCCAAGCCCCGGCGTGCGCCTGTCGAGGACGCGCCTTCGACGCGCCGGCCGCGGCCGCCGAAGGCGTGACCGGGCGTGCGGTGCGGGCACGGACAACGATGAGCGAAGGCGAGATGAAGGTCTTTGCGCTGAATTCCGGCCGCTCGTACGGCGAATTGGTGTGTCGCGAACTGGGCGTCCCGCTGGCGGCGCACGAGGAGCGGGAGTTCGAGGACGGCGAGCACAAGTCGCGATCGCTCGTCAGCGTCCGTGGCTGCGACGTCTACGTCGTCCAGTCGCTGTACGGCGATGCGCAGCAGAGCGTCGACGACAAGCTGATGCGCGTGCTGCTGTTCGTCGGCGCACTGAGGGACGCGTCGGCGGCGCGGGTGACGGTGGTGGCGCCCTACCTCGCCTATTCGCGCAAGGACCAGAAGAGCAAACCGCGCGATCCGGTGACCACGCGCTATGTCGCGTCGTTTTTCGAGGCGGCGGGTGCGGATTGCATGGTGACGATGGACGTGCACAACCTCGCCGCGTACCAGAATGCCTGGCGGTGCCGCACCGAGCACCTGGAGGCCGCGCCGCTGTTCGTCCGCCACGTGCTGCCGCAGCTTGGGGCTGCCGACGTCGGCGTCGTGTCGCCGGATGCGGGTGGCATCAAGCGCGCCGACGCATTCCGGCAACGGCTCGCGCGGGCGCTGGGACGCCCGCTCGACATGGCGTTCGCCGAGAAGTACCGCAGCGGAGGCGAGATCCGCGGAGAGGCGCTGGTCGGCGACGTTGCCGGCAAAGTCGCCATCATCGTGGACGACCTGATCAGCGCCGGCAACACGATCGCCCGCGCGGCGCGCGCGTGCCGCGACCGCGGCGCGGTGCGTGTCATCGCCTGCGCGTCGCACGGCGTCTTCGCAACCGACGCGAATTCGGTGCTGGCAGCCGCCGCCGTCGACGAGATCGTGGTGACCGACAGTATTCCGCCGCTGCGCATCACCGATGCCGGCGTGGCGGCTCGCATTCGGCGAGTGGCCACAGCGCCGCTGTTCGCCGATGCGATCCGGCGGCTCCATGCCGGGGACTCACTGGTGGAACTCGAGGGAAACTGAAGATCCCTACACGCACGCGGCGGCGTCCGCGCGCGCCAGCTGCAGGAACCCGCCGGTCCGCGCGATGCATTTTTCGCGCGCGCGCACGCCGTGGGCGTCCAGGTGCCAGACCGCGATCTTCGCGCGGAGGCTGCGATAGATGGACACGTGCGGGACGGGTGGCGTAGCCCCGGCGCGCTCCGCAGAGGTCTCGAAGATGCACGCGTGCGCCCACGGCGCGCCGAGGCTCGCGCATTCGAGCGCGAGGAACGTGAGTTCGTCGGCCGGATCGAGAATCTGCAGTTCGCGCAAGAACTCGGGGCCGTCGATGATCTGGGGATGCGCTTCGACGCAGATGTGCTCAGGCAGCGGATCACCGTGCGCCTCGACGATGCTTCCGGCCGTCGCGCGCTCGGCGACGAGCGCGGCGTGACGCTCGAATGCCGCATCCTTCAAGTCGCGCACTTCGACCATATATGCGGCGCGCAGCCCGCAGGCGGAGCGCAGGAGAATCGCTTATGGCGATGTGCGGCGACCCGCATGTGCGAGCACGTTCCAGCCACCCCGGCATCGGCGGTGCCGGCGACGCGAGCGGGATCTCCCGCGCCGCAATCAGTTCGAGCAGCGACGCGCACTCCGGGCGCAGTCCGACGATGCGCGCCGTGCAGCCGCGGGGCGCCGGCGCCGTCCAGGGGAGCGAACACGGTGTCATCCGCAACGATCCGGGCCATGTCCACCGCTTTCGCCGGTTATCGACACCTGATGGCGGCGGCCGCTCGTGCTTCCACCGGCGTTGGGATTGACCGGCGTCAAGGTTCGGGCAACTGCGTGTAACGGACTGTTGCGGGCGTAAGCAGAACCCAGCTTTGTGCGTTCAAATGAGTAAAGCCGCGATACGCGCGGTTCGCTCCGGGAGAATCGGGGCCATCGGAAGACGAAGGAGTGGATCATGAAAAAGCTCGCACTGACAATCGGGATGGTGGCGGTTTCCGTCGCGGCATCGCTGGCGATGGCGGATCCGGGTGGGCATGGCTACGGCATGGGCATGGGTCCCGGATGCGGCATGGGTCCCGGCCCCGCGACGGACACGACCTGTCCTGCCGCCGGTGCGCCGGGAGCGGGTCCCGGCCAGGGCATGGGGATGATGCGCGGCGGCTATGGCCGTGGCGGCGGACAGGGCATGGCGCTGCTGACGCCGGAAGAGCGGGCGAAGTATCGCGACGCGATGCACGCGGTGAAGACGATCGAGGAATGCAACGCCGTCACCGGCGAGCGCCAGCAGTTGATCGTGAAGCGTGCGCAGGAGAAGGGTCTCGCGGCACCTTTCGGTCCGCGCGGCAATCCGTGCGAACGGATGAAGGCACACGGCATGTTCGGCTGACGCGCGGCGTCGACCGGCCTTGCTCTGACGCGGCGGCGAGCGGTTGCGCCGCCGCCTACATCGAATACGCGAGCACCGCCACGAAATGGCACGACGTGCCCGCGAGGACGAAGAGGTGCCAGACGGCGTGGCCGAAGCGGATCCGCGAATCGGTCATGAAAAAACCGCAGCCCAGCGTATAGGCCAGCCCGCCGGCGGCGAGCCACCCGATGCCGGCGGCGGGGACGTGCGTGAACAGCGGCACCGCGGCGATCACCACCAGCCAGCCCATCAGCAGATAGAGCCCCGTCGACAGCCACGGATTGGACAGCCGGTCGAGCGCCTTCAGCGTCACGCCAAGCGCGGCCAAGCCCCACACCGCGCCGAGCAGCGTCCAGCCCCAGGGGCCGTGCAGCGCGCCGAGCGCGAACGGCGTATAGCAGCCGGCGATGAACACGAAGATCGCCGCGTGGTCGAGCTTCATGAACACCCGCTTGGCCTTGCCCTCGGGCAACGCGTGATAGACGGTCGAGATGGCGTACAGCACCAGCATCGTTGCGGCGAAGATGCTGGCGCCCACGATATTGATCGCCGCGCCATGGTTCGACGTGACGACGAGCAGGACCGGGATGCCGATGAGCGCCGCCAGCAGCCCGAAGCCATGGCTCACGCTGTTGGCGATTTCTTCCCCGAAAGTTTGCGAACGTTCGATCATGAACGCCGATTGTCTCACGCGCCGGCGGGCGCCCCTTGAACGGCTTGTTGCATAAGGCGTGCCAGCGTGTATTGCGGGCGCCATCGCGGGCTGCTCGGCGCGCGATGGCACCACCGGGATTAAAATGCCGCTACCGCACGAACCGGAGCCCGCCATGCGACAGCCCATTCGCTGCCTCGCCTTGCTGCTGCTGTTCTCGCTCGCGGCGCCGGCGTCGGCAGCGGAGCGCGCGATCGAGAAGGAAGTGATTGTGAATGCGACGCCGGCCCAAGTGTGGAGCGCGTGGACGACCAAGGCCGGCATCACCAGCTTCTTCGCGCCGGACGCCGTCGTCGACGCGAAGGTGGGCGGCGCGTTTCACATCTACATCGACCCGCTGGCCGAACCCGGCAAGAAAGGCGCGGACGATATCCGCTTCATGGCGCTGCAGCCGAACCGCATGCTGTCGTTCGACTGGAACGCGCCGCCGAGCCTGCCGGAGGCGCGCGCGCAACGCACTTTCGTCGTCGTCCGCCTGGAACCGCGCGGCGCCGCGCAGACGCGCGTGACGCTGCATCACAGCGGATGGGGCGACGGCGGCGAATGGGACCAGGCCTACGCGTACTTCGATCGCGCGTGGGGCAACGTTCTGGCCAATCTCGCCAAGCGCTTCGAGACCGGGCCGATCGACTGGACGGACTGGATGAACTCGCTGCGCAAGATGCACGAGGCAGCAGCGGCGAAAAAATAGGCGCGCAGCGTCCGCGGCCGTATCCGGCGTCGCGGACCCGCCGGCGATCGCGGGCGTGCCCTTGCGCCGGTCAGGCATGCGCGCCGACGACCAAGAAACAGGCGATGCCGCGCGAACCGCATGAATAGCCGCGTTCGGCGAGTGATCCACAGGGTTGTCAACCGCTTCTGTGGATAACGCGGCATGCGCCGGCACGCAAACGAGTGCACCGCGATGGCCGCGATTGCTGTACGACACGCCGGCGTCCGGTGTCGCGCGCGGTTGTACCCGCCGACCCGATTCATGGAGAATGCCGGCATCCTGCGCTGTCGATCGCGTGGCCGGCGGAAGGAGAGGCCGCATGACCGCATTCGAATACCCGCTTCTGGCGGCGCTGATGGCGCCGTCGCCGGGCGCCGCTGGCAGGGTGCAGGTAACCGCCGTCGATCCGGCGAGCCCGATCGACGTTGCGCATGCCGTGGCCTTCGTCGACGAGGCAATGGTGCTGCCGCCGTCGCTCTCGTTCGTCCGGCGGCGCGTCGTCCTGCTGCTGTCGTATCCGGCGACTGCCGCGCATTGAACGTGCGCCTGTCCCGGCGTTTCACGGCCGCGGCGAAGCGGTGGCCCGGCCTGGCCGCCGCCATCGTGCTCGCGGGCCTGGCGTCCATCGCGCTGCGCCAGGACTCGAACTGGGATCTGCAGAACTATCACCTGTATAACGCGTGGGCGTTCGTGCACGGCCGTTACGGCATCGACTGGGCACCCGCGCAACTGCAGTCGTTCCATAGCCCGTTCCTCGACCTCCCGTTCTACGCGCTGCTGGCGGCCGATCTGCCGCCGCGGCTCATCGCGTTCGCGCTGGCGATTCCCACCGGCGTCGCGTGGTACTTCTGCGCGCGCATCGCGATGCACGTCTTCGCCGCGCTGCCCGACGCGTCGCGGGTGCCGGCGATCGTCGCGGCCGTCGCGATCGGCGTCACCGCGCCGATGTCGGTCAGCCTCATCGGTCTCACGATGAACGACTGGTACACCGCGGCCTTCGTGATGGCGGCGCTCTGGCTGGTCGTGCGCGGCGCGGACGACGACGCGCCGCACTCAGGCGCGCTGGTCGCGGCCGGCGCGCTGGTGGGGGCGGGTGCGGGCTTGAAACTCACCGGGATGATCTACGGCGTCGGCCTGCTCGGCGGCCTGCTCATTGGCCCGGGCGCCGTGCGCGGCCGCGTACGCGCGCTGCTGTGCGCCGGCTTGGGCATGGCGTTGGGATTCGCCGTCACCGCGGGTCCGTGGATGTGGCTGATGTATGAGCGGTACGGCAATCCGCTGTTCCCCTATTTCAACGACGTGTTCCGCTCGCCGTGGAGCGATCCCGTCCCCTTTTCGGCGACGCGCTTCGGTCCGGCCTCGGTGCTCGAATGGCTGGCGTTTCCGTTCGCCCTGCTCTGGAAGCTCGAAGGCTACGTGTCCGAGCCCGAGTTCCGCGATGCGCGCCCCGCGCTGCTGTACGCATTGGCGCTGGTGACGTTCGCGCTGGCGGTGAAGCGCGGCATCGCGGATGCGCCGGCCACGGCGGGCAACGGACCCGGCTCGCCGCGGGCGTGGCGCTTCCTGGCCGCCTTCTTCCTGGCGTCGTTCGCGGCGTGGGCCGTCGTCTACCGGATCTACCGCTACCTCGTGCCGCTGGAAATGCTGGCGGGCCTGCTGATCGTCGTGCTCGTCGTCCGCCTGGCGCCGGCGCGCCGCGTGTCGGTCGCGCTTGCCGCCGCGCTGCTGCTCTCGATCGTGACGGCAAAATTTCCGACGTGGTGGCGGCAGAAGTTCGGCGACCACTTCCTGACGGTTGAAATGCCGGCCGTCAAGCCCGGCGCACTGGTGCTGCTCGTGGCGCCGGAGCCGATGTCGTACGTGCTGCCGTCGTTCCCCGCTGACGCGCGGTTCGCGGGCCTCGTCAGCAATTTCAACGATCCGGGCCGCAGGAACCTGCTGCAGCAGGCGATCGCCGCCGCGATCCGCGACCATCGCGGACCGCTCTACGCGCTCGCCGTGCCGCCGGATCGCGACATCGGCCGCGAGGCGCTCGCCAGGATGGGACTGGTTCGCTTAGGCTGCGCGATGATCCGCACCAACCTGCGGGTCAGCCCGCTCGAACTCTGCGAGCTGCGTCGTGGATGAGCGCCGGATGTTCGCGTTTTCGCAATGCGCGCCGGCCGGCGCTGAATTCGGTACCATTCGGCATCGTCGTGACCTACGCAAGGGGCGGGCGTGAGCGGGCAGGGCCGGATCCTCGTGGTGGACGACATTCCGCAGAACGTCAAGCTGCTGGCGGACCTGCTCGGGGTCAAGGGCTACGACGTCGTCACCGCCAGCAGCGGCGAGGAGGGTCTCGCCAAGGTGGCGAGCGAGCATCCGGATCTCATCCTGCTTGACGTGATGATGCCCGGCATGTCGGGCTACGACGTCTGCCGGAAGATCCGCAGCGATCCTTCCACCGCGCTGCTGCCAATCATCTTCTGCACGTCGCTCGATCCGCTGCAGGAGCGCATCAACGGCATCGCGGCCGGCGCCGACGACTTCCTGTCGAAGCCGATCAACCAGCCCGAGCTCTTCGCGCGTGTCGCATCGCTGCTGCGCATCAAGCGGCTACACGAGCAGACGCAGAAGCAGGCGGCGCAGCTCGCGGAGTGGAGCGCGACGCTGGAAATGCGCGTCGCCGAGCAGGTCGCCGAGAACGAGCGACTGTCGCGGCTGAAGCGATTTTATTCGCCCAAGCTCGCGGAACTGATCGTCGAGGGCAACGGCGAGGATCCGCTGAAGAGCCGGCGCCGCGAGATCGTCGTCGTCTACTCGGACCTGCGCGGCTTCACGGCGTTCGCCGAGACGTCGGAGCCCGAGGAGCTGATGCGCACGCTCGGCTCGTTCCACGCGGCGATGGGTCGTCTGGTGCTGGCGCACGAGGCCACACTCGAGCGCTTCACCGGTGACGGCATGATGGTGTTCCTGGGCGACCCGGTGCCCATCGACGATGCGGCGGCCAAGGCCGTGGCGCTGGCGCTGGCGATGCGCGAGGCCGCGGCTGAGCTCTCCGCGCGCTGGAAGAAGCGCGGCGTCGACCTTGGCCTCGGCATCGGTATCGCGCAGGGATTCGCGACGGTCGGCGCCATCGGCTTCGAAGGCCGCATCGACTACGGCGCGATCGGCACGGTGACGAATCTCGCCGCACGGCTGTGCCAGCAGGCCAAGGCGGGCGAGATCCTGCTGTCGCAGCGTGTCTACGCCGAGGTGGGCGATGCCATCGCCGTCGACGACCTGGGCGAATTGCAGCTGCACGGGTTCGCGCGGCCGGCGCGCGCCTATCGCTGCCTCGGCATTGCGGCCGGCGGCGCCGCGCAGCCATAGGGCGTTCGCGGGGGCCACGTGCGGCCGGCCCAGCTCCGCGTCCCCATCCGCCGGCTCGGTTGCCCCCGCCCGCCCGTCGTCATCGACAACGCGCGGGGGAGATTCGTGCTGCGCGCGTACGCGGTGTCCGATGGGCCGTTGACGTCGAAGGCGGCGATCGCCGTGCGCATCCAGCGGCAAGCCGATGCTGTTCACGTTCGTCGACGCGCGGCACGGGCTGGGGCCGTCGCCGCAACCGCGCGAAGTCGCCGCCGGACTCGCCAAGCGCGCTTCGAACCAGGAATTGGCGGGCGCGCTGGGCGTGAGTGCCAACACGCTTGCCCATCACATCAAGCAGCTGTTCGCTCGGCTCGACACGCACGACCGGCAGCAGATGATCGACGGCGTGCTGGACTGCGGCTGGCCCGGTTGCGCAGGACGCCCAAGCGCCACGGATTCTCCCCCGCGGAGGAGAGGCTCGACCGGCGGGATCGCGCGTACACTGACCGCCGGCGGTCCGAGCATGCGCGACCCGGATTCGTCCCGACAAGGGACCACGGATGCACGGGCACGGACGGCAGCGATCACGGGGGGATATGCGGGGTGCGCCTATTCATCGGTCAGGGCACTTCTGCGCGGACTGCGCGACTTGGGATATGTGTACGGGCAGGATTTTGTCACCGAGCCGCGCGGCAGCGCCGGGAATCCCGACCGCTACCCGGCGCTGGCCGCCGAACTTGTTCGTTTGCCGGTGGGGGTGATCGTCGCGGCGGGGCCATCGATGCTTGCGCTGAAACGGGCGCCCGTGACGGTGCGGGCGCCGTCGTGCTCGGTCCGGAAAGCGCGCTGCTGCGCGCTCAGGCCACGTGCATCACCGAACTTTCGTCAGCCATCGGATGCCGACCATGACGGAGCGTGACGGCGATGCGGGAGGTGGCATCCCGCTGGCCTACGGCCCCGAAGTGCGCGAGATGGTCCGTCGCGCGGCGACCCCTGTGGACAGGATCCTGGGCGACGCGAACCCTGGAGTGCTGCCATCGAGCAACCGTCGAAACCCCAGTTGGTGATCAACATGAAGACGGCGAAGGCAATCCCAGTGGCCATTCCGCGGTCGATGTTGCTGCGCGCCGACGAGGTGATCCAGTGACTACCCGGCGCACCTTCGTGCTCGGCCTCGCTGCGCTGGGTGCGGCGCGGCATGCCTTTGCGCAATCCGCGCCGGCGCCCCGTATCGGCTGGATTTCATACACGCCGCCCGGCGTCGCGCTGGACGCGTTCCAGGAAGGCATGCGGTCGCTGGAATATGCGGGCAAGAACGCTGCCCTCGTCGAGGTTCGCGTCGTCGAGCCCAATGCCGAGCGCGTTCGCGCGACCCTCGACGAACTGCGCAAGCTACCGGTCGCGCTGATCATCTGCCAGGCGGCGATCGGACCGGTGGCGCACAAGGTCAACGCGGGCCGGGTTCCACTGGTGATCGCGTTCAGCGGCGACCCGGTCGTCGCCGGCATGGTGGAGAGCTTCGGACGTCCAGGCGGCACCACGACCGGCATGTCGTTCATGGCGCTGGAACTCGTCGGCAAGCGCCTGGAAGTCCTGAGGGAGATCGCGCCGTCCGTGCGGCGCGTGGCGATCGTTGCCAATCCGCAGCATCCAGGCGAGAAGGCGGAGCTCAAGGCCTCGCTCGATGCCGCCGAACGCCTGGGCATCGCGACGTCGTACGTGCAGATCCTGCCGGGCGAAGGTCGCGAGGCTGCCTTCGATCGCATCGTGCAGGAGCGCGTGCAGGGCATCGTCGTGTTCCCGGACGCGGAGATGGTCGCCCGCGCCGCGCGCATCGCGGAGTTCGCGCTGAAGGAACGGCTGATGGCCATATCGGGCTGGTCGCAGTTCGCGCAGGCCGGCTTTCTCGCCACCTACGGTCCGAACCTGAACGACGCGTATCGTCGCCTCGCGTACTATGCCGATCGGCTGCTGCGCGGCGCGCGCGCGGCAGATCTTCCGGTCGAACTGCCATCGCGCCTTGAACTGGTGGTCAACATGAAGACCGCGGGTGCGCTGGGCATTACGATCCCGCAGGCAATCCTGCTGCGCGCCGACGAGGTGATCCAGTGAAGCGAAGGTCCGCATGCCTTGCCGTAGCCGCGATCACGGCGGCTATCGCGCTGCCATCGGTTGCGCAACCGTCGCGTCCCTATCGCGTGGCCTGGGTCTCGGCCGAACGGAAGAACGTGCCGTCGGCGAATCTCGAGGCTTTTCGCGGCGGATTGCGCGAACTTGGCTACGTCGAGGGGCGCGACCTCGTCATCGAGACATGGCTCGGCGAAGGGTCGAGCGAGCACGTCAGGAAGATGATGCCCGCCGTACTCGCCTGGCAGCCCGATCTCATCGTCGCATCGAGCGGCCTTGCGCTCTTTCCGCTGACGAGGGCGGGCGTCAAGCTGCCGATCGTCTTCAGCATCAGCGCCGACCCCGTCGAAGCGAAGGTCGTGGAAAGCTACGCCCGCCCGGGCGGCAACGTGACCGGCATCAGCCTGTTCACGCTGGCGCTGGTCGGCAAGCGGATGGAACTCCTCAAGGAAATGATGCCGGGCGTCAAGCGTATCGCGGTCATCGCCAACAACCAGCATCCGGGCGAGCACCTGGAGCGCGATGCGGCACGGGCGGCGGCGGCGGCCCTGGGGCTTGCGCTGCGCTATTTTTCCGTGAGCAGCGAAGCGGAGCTCGAAGCGGCGCTGGCCGACATCGCGCGCGCGCGCGACGACGCGATACTCGCCTTCGCCGACGGCTTCACGATGGGATTCGCCGGCCGCATCGCCGAGTTCTCACTGAAGTACCGGATCCCGGCCATCGACGGCTGGGCGCAGTTCGCGAAGGCGGGCAACCTGATGACCTACGGTCCGGTCGGACCGGACGTCTATCGCCGCCTCGCGTCCTACGCCGACAGGATTCGCAAGGGTGCGCAGCCTGGCGATCTTCCCGTCGAACTGCCCATCAAGGTCGAGTTCGTCATCAATGAA
>JBDTNR010000031.1:0-14531 GCA_039933655.1 Betaproteobacteria bacterium
TGGAGTCGGTCGAGTACGCCTTCTCCGTGCTCATCTTGTAGCCGAAGCCGGCGCGCGCCAGGTACTCCGACATCTCCTTGCGGCCGCCCAGTTCGTCGATGAACGCCGCATCGAGCCACGGCTTGTAGACGCGCAGTTCGGGGTTGGCGAGCAGGCCGTAGCGATAGAACCGCTCGATGTCGTTGCCCTTGTACGTGCTGCCGTCGCCCCAGATATGGACGTTGTCCTCGCGCATCGCGATCACCAGCATCGTGCCGGTGACGGCGCGACCGATGGGCGTCGTGTTGAAGTACGCGAGCCCGGCAGTCGAGATGTGGAACGCGCCGGCCTGCAGCGCGGCGATGCCTTCGCCGACGAGCGCGGCGCGGCAATCGACGAGCTTCGCCGCCGCTGCGCCGTAACTCAGGGCCCGCCGCGGAATGTCGTCGTAGTCGCTTTCGTCCGGCTGGCCGAGATGCGCGGTGTACGCGTATGGAATCGCGCCCTTGGCCTTCATCCAGTGCAATGCGGCGCTGGTGTCGAGGCCACCCGAGAACGCGATGCCCACCTTCTGTCCGACCGGAATAGACTGCAGGATATGCGACATGACGATGGGGCTTTAAGCCATTGCGGGGAATCCGCTATTCTAGCCTTTGTGAGCGTGCCGATCGCGGCGCGCTTCGACGTCCCGCGTGCGCTGGCGATCGCGGGCAGTACGCGCAGGATCCGGGAGACTGACGATGAGCGACGCAGCGAAACTGCACCGTTACGAAAGCGCACACGCCACGGTCACGTGGGACGCGGCGCGCTGCATCCACGCGGCCGAATGCGCGCGCGGACTGCCGGAAGCGTTCGACCCCGCCGCGAAGCCGTGGATCCGGCCCGAGGCCGCGGACGCGGCCGCGCTCGCGGAAGTCATCAACCGCTGCCCATCCGGCGCGCTGCGGATGCAGTACGCCGGCGGCGCGTCAGCGATGACGGCACCGCCGCTCAACACCACGCAGGTGACGCCCGACGGGCCGAACTACGTGCGCGGCAACCTGACGCTGAACGCAGGCGAGGCGACGGTCGAGGACACGCGCATCGCCTTGTGCCGCTGCGGCGCGTCGCGGAACAAGCCGTACTGCGACAACAGTCACCGGACAATCGGCTTCAAGGACGCGGGCGCGCTGCCCGCGGAAGTGCCAGCCCCCCCCGGTGCCGACCTGTCGGCACCGCTGACGATCAAGCCGATTCCCAATGGCCCCATTCATTGCGCCGGTCCGCTCACCTTGCGCGGCAGCGGCGGGCGCACCGCGTTTTCCGACCAGACCTTCCTGTGCCGATGCGGCTCGTCGCAGAACAAGCCCTATTGCGACGGCACGCACAGGAAGATCGGCTTCACCAGTTGACCGCGCCGCCCGATGGCCAGGGACGCGCCTGACGGTCTGGTCCTGCTCGGCCGCGCGTTCGCACTGCAGCAGGCCGGCCGGCTCGCCGATGCGGAAGCGCTGTACGCGCAGGTGCTCGCCGCCACCCCCGACGATGCGACGGCGCTCGTCAATGGCGGCGCCGTCGCACTGGCGCGCGCGGACCTGCCGCTCGCACTCGCCCGCTTCCAGCGCGCAGCTCGCTTGGCGCCGGGCAATGCGCCGGCGCGCAACAACCTGGGCTACGCGCTGTTGCGCGCGGGCCGTGCGTCCGAGGCGCTTGCCGTGCTCGATGCGGCGCTCGCGCTGGCGGGGAACTATGCGCAGGCGCACAACAATCGCGGCATCGCCCTGGCGGAGCTCAATCGCCCACAGGAGGCGCTCGCCGCCTTCGAGCGCGCACTGGCGCTCGAGCCGAACCATCTCGAAGCGGCGCAGAACCTGGGCGAGCAATGCAATGCCGCCGGCGACGGCGCGCGCGCGGCGGCGGCCTTCGACCGCGTGCTCGCCGCGCATCCGCAACTGACGCCGGCCCGCGCGGGGCGCGCGCTGGCGCAGGCGCTGCAGGGCGATCTCCGCGGCGCGATTGCGGCACTCGAGGCGGTCACCGCGGCGGACCGCAGCGATGCCGCGGCGTGGCAGACGCTGGGCGCCGTGCGCAACTGGGCGTGGGACCACGCCGGCGCCGAAGACGCGTTTCGTCACGCGCTGGTGCTGCAGCCGGCGGACACCGACGCACAGTTCGGCATCGCGTCGACGTTGCTGGCGCGCGGCAGCTACGCCGAAGGCTGGTCGGCATTCGACAGGCGGCCCGATCGTGCCGCCGAGTCCGGCGCCGCGTTTGCCGCGCTGCCGGTCTGGGACGGCGCCGCCTTTCACGGCACCCTCGTCGTCCATGGCGAGCAGGGTTTCGGCGACGTCGTCCAATTCGCGCGCTTCGTCGCCGCCGCGCGCGCGCGCGTCGACGAGCTGGTGCTGCTGGTCGACGGCTACCGCGCGCCGCTGGCGCCGCTGCTGCGATCGGTGGCCGGCGCCGATGCGGTCGTCGCCGATGCCGGCGACCTCGAGGCGACGGGTGACGTGCGGCGCATCTCCATCCTGTCGTTGCCACAGCGCCTGCGCATCGATGCGGACCGGATCGGCGCGGGCCTGCGCTACCTGGCACCGCCTGCGGACCGCGCCGCCGAGTGGGCAGCCCGCATCGCCGCGATCCCCGCGCCGCGCGTCGGACTCGCCTGGTCGGTGCTCTCCCGCGACACGCATGGCTTTGTCACCCGGCACAAATCGGTCCCCACCGCCGTGCTTGTCCCCGTCGTGCGCATGCCCGGGGTTTCATTCGTTTCGCTGCAGCCCGGCGCCGCCGGCGACCCGGCGGGCTTCGGCGCCGATGCCGCGTGCGTCATCGACCTGCGCGCGCACATCGGCGATTTCGCCGACACGGCCGCGCTGATCGACGCGCTCGACCTGGTCGTCACCGCCGATACCGCGGTCGCGCATGTCGCTGGCGCCCTGGGCAAGCCAGTCTTCCTGCTCGACCGTTTCAACAGCTGCTGGCGTTGGCGTCCGGAGTCGGCCATGAGTCCGTGGTATCCGACGCTGCGCATCTTCCGCCAGGAGCGCTTCGGCGACTGGGACAGCGTCGCACGCGCGCTCGTGCCCGCGTTGGCGCAATGGCGCCGCGAGTTGGCCGCCGCCGCCGGAACGTGCTAGGTTAAAGCGGTCCCGTCCACGGAAATCCCCACTGCCATGCCCTCGTTCGACATCGTCTCGGAAGTCAATCAGGTCGAAGTGAACAACGCCGTCGACCAGACCAACAAGGAAGTCTCGACGCGCTTCGACTTCAAGGGATCGGATGCGCGCATCGAGCACAAGGACAAGGTGCTGACGCTGTTCGCCGACGACGAGTTCAAGCTCTCGCAGGTCACCGACATCCTGACCGGCAAGCTGACCAAGCGGGGCATCGACATTCGCTCACTCAAGTACGGCGACGCCGAGAAAGTGTCCGGCAACAAGGTGAAGCAGCTGATCACGGTGCGGACGGGCGTCGAGCAGGAACTGTCGAAAAAAATCGTCCGCGTGCTGAAGGACAGCAAGCTCAAGGTGCAGGGCTCGATCCAGGGCGACGCGGTCCGCGTGACCAGCGCCAAGCGCGACGAACTGCAGAGCGCGATCGCGCTCGTCAAGAAGTCGATCGCCGATTTCCCGCTACAGTTCAACAACTTCCGCGACTGACCACGCCGGGGAGGCGGGCGTCGCCCGTGCAACTGCCCGAACGCGTTCTGACCGGGCCGGTGGTGCTCCGCCACTACACGCTGTCCGACGCGCCGCGCGTGCGGGAACTCGCCGGCGACTGGGAAGTCGCGAAGACCACCGCCGCGCTTCCGCATCCGTACAGCCAGGCGATGGCCGAAGACTGGATCTCCGGCCACGACGAAACGCGCAACCGCGGCACGGATTTTCCGTATGCGATCACCCGTGTCGACGACGGCGCGCTGGTCGGCTCGCTCGGACTGCGCCCTCTGGCCAGCGACCACGGCCACTTCGGCTACTGGATCGGCCGGCCGCACTGGGGCTTAAGTTACGCAACGGCAGCGACACGCGCCGCCATCGCGCTGCTGTTCGCTCATACGGACGCGGAAACGCTGTGGGCGGATCATCTTGCCGACAACCACGGGTCCTCGCGGGTGATGGAGAAGTGCGGCATGCGTGTGCTGCGCCGCGAAGCGCATCCGCACCGCGGTGAACCCCGCGACTTCCTCGTGCGCGGCATCACGCGCGACGAGTGGGACAGTCTGGCCGATCGGCCGCGCTAGCGGCGTTGGCGCGCTGGAGGAATTCGCGGCCCTTCATCGGCGGCAAACAGGCGCGCTGGAAGAACTTCGTCGAGCGCGGCAGGATCCGCATCGAATGACGCGGCGTGCCGCGGGCGCGAATCGGAAAAAACGCGTCAGGCCAGGTCGGCCATCAGCGCCGCGCGCGTTTCCGCGCCCACCGCGGGGATCTCGGCCTTGTAGTGCGGATGGTCGACGCCGATGCCGAGCCCGACGCCATACTTCAGCGCGGCCACCATCTCCGGCGCGAGCTCGAAGCGCAGGAAGTGGACGGCGGACGTCTTCTCCTCGTTTTCTCGCTCGAGGTCCTCGTCGGCAATGGCCAGGACGCGGGCGCAGCCTTCGACCTGCACCCAGACGCGGTCCTCGATGCCCTTCAGGGCGGCCAGCGCGCGCTTGCGCTCACCGACGTCCTCGTACTCGAGCAGCATCGTCGCCTTGAAGTTGGAGCCGTCCGGCACCAGCGGGTTGTAGGCGTCGAGCTCGTCCTGGATCGCCGCTTCCTCGAACGCCTTCTCGATCCGCAGCATCTCCTGGATCTGGTAGCGCAGCGTCAACTCGTCCTCGAAGAGCAGCGTGACGTGCTCGCCGAGATGCACGGTGCGCGGCCGCTTGTGCTCGAGGACGCGCGATCGGAAATCCTTGCGCACCTTGGCATACGCTTCGAGGGTCATCAGGCTGTCGCGGGTGATCTTGGTATTCACACTCGATTTTTCCATGCGCTGTCTCTCCAACCGTGCAGTTCTTCAACCGTGAACGCAGTGCGTGTCAGGCACCATGAGAGTCACAATGAGGGTTGGACTCGAATATCGAAGGAAGCGTTCGAGTTTCGGATCCGACCCCTAGAGACCGTAGGCGATGCGCAGCAAAGTGAGCGGATGTTCCTTGCGCGCGCGCGAAGGTCCGTCCTTGTCCTCGATGCCCTGCAGGATGCGGCGGCCCGCGATCGGGCAATCGGAGCTGATGTAGTCAGGGTCGGTGTCGCCCATCCTGGCGAAAACCGGCTTTCCGATGCGCATCGACTCCGCGAAAAACTCGACCTTCACACCCCACGTGCCATCGTGGCCCGCGCAGCGTTCAACCGTGTTGACCTCGGTGCCCGGCACCCATTGCAGCATCTCGCGCGTCTTCTGCCCGACATTCTGCACGCGCGCGTGGCAGGGGATGTGATAGCTGACCTTGCCGAGCGGCTGCGTGAATTCGCGCTTCATGAAGCCATCCTTGTCGCGCGCGACGAAGTACTCGAACGGGTCGAACATCGCGTCGGCAACCGCCCGCACGTCGGCGTCTTCCGGAAACATCAGCGGAAGTTCCTGCTTGTACATCAGCGTGCACGACGGCACCGGCGTCAGGATCGCGTAGCCCTGCCGCGCCAGCCCGGCGAGTTGTGGAATATTGATGTACTTCAACCGCTCGACGGCTTCGAAGTCGCCCAGCTCCAGCTTGGGCATGCCGCAGCACGCTTCCTTTTCGGCGAAGCGGTACGGAATCTCGTTGTGCGCGAGCAGCTTCAGCAGGTCGTGCCCGATGCCGGGCTCGTTGTAATTGACGTAGCAGGTCGCGAACAGCGCGACCTTGCCCGGCGTGCGCTGGCCGTCGCGCACCGGCCACGCGACGCTCGACTCGGCATTGGCGCGCAACGGATGCGTGGCGTAGGGCGGCAGCCGCGTGCCCGCGGCCACGCCAAGGGTCTTTTCCATTATCTGGCGCGCGGCGGGCATGGAGTTGGCCTTGTTGACCATCTGCACGACGACGGGAATCGTCGCCAGCTTGCCGATGCGGTCGGTGCTCGTCAGCAGCTTGTCGCGGAAGCGGACATCGCCGTCCCGGAACTTGACGGCCTTGGCGCGCAGCATCAGGTGCGGAAAGTCGACGTTCCACGGATGCGGCGGCACGTACGGGCACTTCGTCATGTAGCAGACATCGCACAGGTAGCACTGGTCGACCACACGGCCGTAGTCGGCCTTCGCGACGCCGTCGACCTCGCCGGTCTTGCCCTCGTCGATCAGGTCGAACAGCGTGGGAAATGCGCCGCACAGGCTCACGCAGCGGCGGCAGCCATGACAGATGTCATAGACGCGCTCGAGTTCGCGCTCGAGCGCCGCATGGTCGTAGAACTCCGGATTGCGCCAGTCGAGCGGATGGCGCGTCGGTGCTTCGAGGCTGCCTTCGCGGGTGGTCATTGGACTCTTTGGAAGCGTTGCATCAATCACCCTTGCGGGTCAGGCGACCGCCTGGCCCGACTTCCGCCAGTGCGCATCGCCCGCACGCAGGGTGCACTACATTGCCTTGCCTGCCGGTCGGGCCCGATGCCAGGCGCATTTCGCGCCGCCTCGAGGCATTCCCTCCAGGCGAACACTCCGATCGGGCAGGACCTTTAGTCGGTCAGGGCGTCCAACGCCTTCTGGAAACGGTTGGCGTGGCTGCGTTCGGCCTTCGCCAGCGTCTCGAACCAGTCGGCGATTTCCTCGAAGCCTTCGTCGCGCGCCGATTTCGACATGCCGGGGTACATATCGGTGTATTCGTGCGTCTCGCCCGCCACCGCGGCCTTCAGGTTGTCGCGCGAGGAGCCGATCGGCAGATCCGTCGCCGGGTCGCCCACCTGCGCCAGGTAGTCCAGGTGACCATGCGCATGGCCGGTCTCGCCTTCGGCCGTGGAGCGGAACAGCGCGGCCACGTCGTTCTGGCCTTCGACGTCCGCCTTGTTTGCAAAGTAGAGGTAACGACGGTTCGCCTGCGATTCGCCGGCAAAGGCGGCCTTGAGATTGTCGTGGGTCTTCGTGCCTTTGAGATTCTTCATCGTGATCTCCTCGTGATGTGCTGCTCGATACGGTCATGATCGCCAGCAGCGCCAGCGATGCTGTCATTCTCCGCCGCTCGCAGGTCGGGGTCTAATTGATTATGCCAATCCGGCCCATAGCCTCAGTCAATCGCCTGGCGCTCTCGAGCGGTAAACTTTCCATTGGGCGTCTCTTTAGCGAGGCTAGCACTTCCCGCCGCTGCGAATATTGCCTGAATGCAAGGACTGCCCGGACGGCGGCGTTCCCGCCGGCGTCCTTGGCGCCGCCCGGCCGCCCGCCGGTTCGCCGCCGAATGCGCAGGTTGCGCAGCGTGTGGGCCGCGACCTCCGACGGCCGCATCGGGACCACGCCTTCCACGGTCCAGCGAGGTGCATGATTAGCCGGCGCCGCGCATGCGATAGCATGGGCGAGGCTGACCGGAGACCCTGGTCGTACGCGGCGAACCGTGTTCCAGATGCGCAGCGCAGCGCGGGTCCCGGCATGGCCCGAACGACCGCTGCATCGGCCGCGGCTGGCAGCGCCATGCCAGGTTCGAGGCCCCCACTTCACCGCCCGAGGTCACCAGCATGACGCACGAACCCCCGACCGCCACCGCAACGACCACGAACGCCGCAGCCATCGCGCCGTCCCCTGCGGACGAGTTCCTGTGGCTCGAGGACGTCGGCGGCGAGCAGCCCCTCGCGTGGGCGCGTACGCGGAACGTGGAGAGCGCCGCGACGCTCGAAACGGCCGAATGCGTGGCGCTCGAGCACCGCATCCTCGACATCCTCGACTCCGACGCACGCATCCCCTATGTCGAGAAGCAGGGCGCGTGGTGGTACAACTTCTGGCAGGACGCTGCCCGTCCGCGCGGCGTGTTCCGACGCACGACGTTCGACGAGTATCGCAAGGCGCAGCCCGCGTGGGAGACGGTGCTCGACCTCGATGCGCTGGCGGCAGCGGAAAACGAGAACTGGGTCTGGCATGGCGGTGACTTCCAGAAGCCGGGGTATACGCGATGCCTGCTGTCGCTGTCGCGAGGCGGCGCCGATGCGAGCGTGGTCCGCGAGTTCGATGTCGAGACCAGGTCGTTCGTTCCGGAAGGCTTCACCCTGCCCGAAGCCAAGAGCAGCGTGGGCTGGCGCGACGACGATTCACTGTATGTCGGAACCGACTTCGGCCCCGGCTCGCTGACCACATCCGGCTACCCGCGCATCGCGAAGCTGTGGCGGCGCGGCACGCCGCTCGCCGCGGCCGAGACCATTTTCGAGGGCGCGGTCGACGATGTCTGGGTGATCGCTTTCCGCGACGGCACGAAGGGGTTCGAACGCCATTTCGTCCGGCGCGGCATCTCGTTCTACACGAACGAGATGCTGGTGCTGCGCGAAGACGCGTGGGTCCGGATCGACAAGCCGGACAGCGCGATAGCGTCGGCGCACCGCGATCTGCTGCTGATCGAACTGCGCGACGACTGGACGCCCGCCACGACCACCCATGCGGCCGGGTCGCTGCTTGCCTGCGGCTTCGATGCATTTCTCGCGGGCGACCGGCGCTTCGACGTGCTGTTCGAGCCGACGGATCGAAAATCGCTTGCGGGCATGACCGCGACACGCAACGCGATCATCGTCAACGAACTCGACAATGTCCGCAACCGTATCTACGTGCTGGCGCGCAACGGCGGCGCGTGGACCCGCACGCCGCTGCCCGGCATGCCCGCATTCGGCACCATCTCGGCAAGCGCGGTGGATGCCGACGAATCGGACGAATACTTCGTCACCGTCACCGACTATGTCACGCCCACCAGCCTCTACTTCGGCGGCATGGACCGCGGCGCGCCGGAACTGATGAAGCAGCTGCCCGCGTATTTCGACGCCACAGGTCTCGTGGTGACGCAGCATGAGACGGCGTCGAAGGACGGGACGCGGATTCCGTATTTCCAGATCGCGCGCGCCGATCTGGCGCTCGACGGCTCGCATCCGACGCTACTCAGGGGCTATGGCGGATTCGAGATCTCGGAGTTGCCCGTCTACAGTGGGGGCATCGGCGCCGCATGGCTCGAATGGGGCGGCATCTACGTCGTCGCCAACATCCGCGGCGGTGGAGAATTCGGGCCGCGCTGGCACCAGGCCGCACTCAAGTCCGCGCGGCACAAGGCCTATGAGGATTTCATCGCCGTCGCCGAGGATCTCGTCCGCCGCAACGTCACGACACCTGCTCACCTTGGAATCAAGGGCGGCAGCAACGGCGGCCTGCTGATGGGCAACATGCTGACACGGCGACCTGACCTCTTCGGGGCGATCGTCTGCCAGGTGCCGCTGCTCGACATGCGGCGCTATCACAGGCTGCTGGCCGGCGCGAGCTGGATCGGCGAGTACGGCGACCCGGACGACCCGGACGAATGGGCGTTCATCCGCACGTTCTCGCCGTACCACAATCTGCGCGACGGCGTCCGCTATCCACCCACGCTGTTCATGACGTCGACGCGCGACGACCGCGTCCATCCGGGCCACGCGCGCAAGATGGCGGCGCGCATGGCCGCGGCCGGGCATGACGTGCTGTACTACGAAAACATCGAGGGCGGCCATGGCGGCGCCGCGAACAACCGGCAACAGGCGCACATGAATGCGCTCGCGTACACGTTCCTCCGACAGCGCTTGCGCTAGGAGCGACGCCGCGAAGACGGCTGAACGGCCGCGTGCGGGCCATCGTCGGCGTCGCGTAACGTCGCACCCGCCGACGCCGCGCGCGTGCTCAATGCACCGGCAACGGCGCAATGCGGATGGCGCGCGCCCGCAGCTGCCCGCAGCCGCCCTCCACGTCCTGCCCCGCCGAATCGCGCAGCTTGGTGAGGACGCCGCGCTGGTTCAGCCGCAGCGCGATGGCGGCCGCGCGGGACGCCGCCGGACGGCGGAACGCGAGTCCCGCAACCGGGTTGTACGCAATGAGGTTCATCACCGCATATTTTCCGGCGAGCAGCCGGACGATCCCGTCCATCTCGTCGTCGCCGTCGTTGATGCCTTCGAGCAGCGTCCACTGGTACTGCACCGGATAGTGCGTGGTCCGCGCATAGCGCTCGCCCATTTCCACGAGTTCGGCCGGCGCGATACGAGGGGCTCTCGGCAGCAGCAGTTCGCGCCTCGCCGCCGACGTCGAATGCAGCGAAAGCGCCAGCGCGGGCTTGACGCGCTCCCGCGGCAGGCGTTCGAACACCCGGTAGTCGCCGACGGTCGAGAACACGAGGTTCTTGTGGCCAATACCGGCCTCCCCGCCGAGCAGCTCGATGGCGTCCATGACGTTGTCGAGGTTGTGGGCCGGCTCACCCATGCCCATGAACACTACTTTTTTCACCGGGCGTCGCGAGCGCGCGAGCACCAATTGCGCGACGATCTCCGCGCTGCCGACCTGCCGCTTTAATCCCTCCCGCCCGGTCATGCAGAAGACGCATCCCACGGCGCAGCCCACTTGCGTCGACACGCAGACGCCATCGCGCGGCAGCAGCACGCTCTCCACCGTCTGGCCATCGGCGAGTTCCACCAGCAGGCGCACGGAGCCGTCCGCGCCCGGATGTTCGGAGCGCACGCGCGCGATGCCGTCCCATTGCGCGGTGAGTTCCGGCAACGCGTCGCGCAGCCGCAGCGGAAGGAAATCGGCGGCGGCGCGTGGACCGCTGTCGAGCGCCAGCGCGTTCGTCCATGCGCGCAGCATCTGCCGCTCGTGGCAAGGCTTGGCGCCCAGGGCGCGCAGGCGGTCGTGGAGGTGAGCTAAGCGCATGGCGGGTCGACATGTCCGGAGGGCCACAGGGATCGCTCCGGGGCGCCCATGGTACGCCAGGCCCGCGGCTTGACGCCGCGACGACCGCCGACACGGCGGCCCCGCGCGCCTCGCCGTCCTGGTTGCGTTACGTCAAGGAGCCACCTGCCCGGACGGCGCGACGAACCGCTACCATGAGATCATCCGCGGTTGGCGGGCCGCGACTGGCGCCTCCCCTCGTTTTCGAAATGGATGGCCGATGTCGCTCAACCTGTTCAGCCGCCTGATGCCGCCCGAAGTGAGTTTCACCGAGCTCTTCTGCGAGCAGGCAAAGCGCATTCTCGAGGCCGCCCAGACGCTGCGCGAGATGGTGACCCTCGATGGCCGCGCCGAGATCCACGTGGCGGCCATCAGGACCATCGAGATGGCAGCCGACGAAGTCGCCAAGCGCGTGTTCATCGACGCCAACCGGGCCTTCAACGCGCCCATCGACCGCGAGGACATCCTGCTGCTTGCGCACCTGCTCGACGATGCGGTCGACCTGATCGAGGACACCGCCAAGGGCATCCAGCGCTATGAGGTGCACGAGTTTCCCGACGAGATGCGGGCGATGGTCGATGCGATCGTCGAGAGCGCCGAGCTGCTGCATCAGGTGATGCCGCACCTCGACTCGGTCACCGGCGACCACAAGATCATCTTCGCACTCTGCGAGAAGATCGGCCATATCGAGGGGCGCGCCGACGAATCGCTCGATCATGGTCTCACCCAGCTGCGCGCCCAGCTGCGCGCCGGCGCCATCGACACGATCGGCTACATCGACCGCAAGGAGCTGTACGAGCTCGTCGAGGAGGTCGTCGACAAGTGCGACGACATCGCCAACACGGTCCAGTCGATCACCGCCAAGCACGTCTGACGCGCCCGCCCCGCGCGCAGCATCGTTCGTCTCGCCCCCCATGGACGCCACCTCCCTCGGCCTGCCGATCCTCGTCACGCTGATCGGCATCGCGCTGCTGTTCGACTTCCTCAACGGGTTGCACGACGCCGCCAATTCGATCGCCACGATCGTCGCCACGCGGGTCTTGAAGCCGCAGATGGCCGTGATCTGGGCGGCGTTCTTCAACTTCATCGCCTTCGCCGTCTTCGGCCTGCATGTCGCGACGACCGTGGGCACCGGCATCGTCGCCCCCGGCATGGTGGACGGTGCGGTCATCTTCGCGGCGCTGATGGGCGCCATCGTGTGGAACGTCGTCACGTGGCGCCTGGGCATCCCGTCCAGCAGCAGTCATGCGCTGATCGGGGGCCTGGCCGGCGCCGGGATCGCCAAGGCCGGCTTCGCGGCCATCGTGTTCAGCGGGCTGGGCATCACGGCGCTCGGCATCGTGCTGTCGCCGCTGCTCGGCTTCGTGCTCGCGCAACTGCTGGTCGTCGTGGTGAGCTGGACGAACCGGCGCGCCACGCCGTATGCGGTCGACCGCCGCTTCCGCATCCTGCAGCTAGCGTCCGCGTCCATGTACTCGCTGGGTCACGGCGGCAACGACGCGCAGAAGACGATGGGCATCATCGCCGTGCTGCTCTATTCGCAGGGCATGCTCGGCACCGAGTTCCACGTTCCGTTCTGGGTCGTGCTGTCGTGCCAGGCCGCCATGGGACTGGGCACGCTGATGGGCGGCTGGCGCATCGTGCACACGATGGGCTCGCGCATCACGCACTTGAAGCCGATCCAGGGCTTCTGCGCCGAGACCGGCGGCGCGATCACCCTTTTCCTCGCCACCGGACTCGGCGTGCCGGTGTCGACCACGCACACGATCACCGGCGCCATCGTCGGTGTCGGCGCGGCGCGGCGCGCCGCGGCGGTGCGCTGGCCCGTCGCCCAGCAGATCGTGGTCGCGTGGGTCGTCACGATGCCGGCTGCCGCGGGCGTGGCGGCGGTCGCCTATTTCGCCGTGCGGATGTTCTGAAAGTCGGGTTTGCCGGACGCACGCGGCGATTCGTCGCACGCGGATCGTCGTGGCCGAATTCGGTGACGAGCCGACCCGACGCGGGGCGCTTGAAGTCGCCGTCTCGAATTGCCTGCGCCGACGACACCTGTCGCCGCCGCACTTGCCGGTGTCGACACACGCGGCGGCCGGCGTTGCGCGGGTGGACACACGAGACGCAAAACCGCCCCGCCGAACGAGTTCCGCTCCTGAGCCGCGCCGGATGCCACCTGTGGTCACCGCGGTACGGCGCAATGCGATCGACAGGCGATGCAATGCATATCGAGGATGAGGGGGCCACCGCATGAAACCCACGGTTCCGGCGCAGCCGGTAACGATTGCCGTCGACGCGACGGAGGAAGTCTCGGGCCTGCTCCTGTTGCCTGCCGCGGCGCGTGCCTGCTTCGTGTTCGCGCATGGGGCGGGCGGAGGCATGACGCATCCGTTCATGTCCGCGTTCGCAAGCGAGCTCGCGGACCGCGGCATCGCCACGCTGCGCTACCAGTTTCCGTACATGGAACGCGGCTCGCGGCGACCCGATGCGCCGCAGGTCGCGCACGCGACGGTCCGTGCCGCCGTCACCGCGGCGTCCGGCCTCGCCCCCGGATTGCCGCTCTTCGCCGGCGGCAAGTCGTTCGGAGGACGGATGACGTCGCAGGCGCAGGCGGCAGCGCCGCTGCCCCGCGTGCGCGGGATCGTGTTCGTCGGTTTTCCGTTACACCCGGCGGGCAAGCCGGCGGACGCACGCGCCGCCCACCTTTTCGACCTGCGGATTCCGATGCTGTTCCTGCAGGGAACGCGAGACGAACTGGCGGGGCTGGAACTGCTGCGGCCTATGGTAGAGCGCCTGGACGCACGGGCAACCCTCGCGGTCGCCGACGACGCCGATCATGCGTTCCATGTGCCGGCGCGTACGGGGCGCCGGGACGGGGAGGTGCTGGCGGAGCTCGCCAATGTCACGGCGCGGTGGATGCGCGCCATGGCACCGAATTAGGATGCCCGATACACCTGTCGCAATGCGTTGCGCCCCGACGGCTAGGTGCGGGGCGCCGGGCTGGCCGGACGACGCGCGGGGCGCCGGGCGCTTTGCGCGAGGACCACGGTCGGGGATGCGGGCGGGCACCCGTCCGCCAGCGGCACCTCGCGTTCAGTCGATCCGCTCGTAGGCCGGCAGCGTCAGGAACTCGACGAACGTGTCGTTGTTGACGAGGTCGGCAAAGATCATTGCGGCCTCGTCGTACTTGCCGTCGCCGTAGTTGGCGCCGAGCAGGTCGCGGATCTTCCGCATTTCCTCCGGAATCATTGCGGCCACCATTTCCCGCGACACCTTGCGGCCGTCGTCGAGCACCCCCTTGGGCGAGCGCATCCACTGCCAGACCTGCGAGCGCGAGATCTCGGCGGTCGCCGCGTCCTCCATCAGGTTGAAGATCGGCACGGCGCCCTGCCCGGCCAGCCACGCGCCGATGTACTGGATGGCGACATTGATGTTGAGGCGCAGGCCCTTCTCGGTGATCGGCTGCTCGGGTTCGAACTTCACGAGGTCGGCGGCGTTGACCTTCACGTCCTCGCGCTTCCTGAGCGCGATCTGGTTTGGCGTCGGCATCAGGCGGTTGAACGCCTCCAGCGCGACCGGCACCAGCCCAGGGTGGGCGACCCACGTGCCGTCGTGGCCGTATGTCGCCTCGCGTTCCTTGTCCACCTTCACCTTGGCGAAGGCCTCCGCGTTGGCCTTCTCGTCGTTTTTCACCGGAATCTGCGCCGCCATGCCGCCCATCGCGTGGATGTTGCGGCGATGGCAGGTCTTGA
>JBDTNR010000032.1:0-14379 GCA_039933655.1 Betaproteobacteria bacterium
ATCGTTTCGTAAGCCATCAGTAGTACACACCTTTCTTCATCGTGAGACCAGCGGAGGAAAGCGTATGCAAATCGCCGTCATCCATGCGGATATATTTCGGCTCGCTGTACAACAGATGTCCGTCGCGCATTTCCTTGCTGGGTCCGGGAACATCCGCGAGCTTGGGGATCGCCGTTCCCCAGGGCTTGGTGGTGATGGGTGACAGGAAGTTCTTTTCCGTACCGTTGCGGAACTTGATCTTCCAGGCGATCGTGCCTTTCTCCTCGTCGCGGTGGACGCGAACGCTGTGACCGAGCGGGGCAAAGTCGGCATATCCGCGCACATCGATCGCATGCTGCGGGCAAGCCTTGACGCAGGAGTAGCACTCCCAGCACATGTTGGGCTCGATGTTGTAGGCGCGGCGATAGGTCTTGTCGATGTGCATGATGTCGGACGGACAGATGTCGACGCAATGTCCGCATCCGTCGCACCTTGTCATATAGACGAAGGTAGGCATTGTTCCGGCTCCTTATCTGGTCCAGCAGGACTTGCGGGCTGCTTCTCGATTCAATAGTGGCGGGGCGCTTCGCGCTTGATGCCGAGTCCCATGTTCACCGGAGCGTCTCGCAACAGTTCCATGGAATGTCGTTGCTGTTGCTCGGGATCGTCACGGGTCTGCGTCGGCAAATTCTCGACCGTGCCATTGGCCACGGTTATTCTTTTCTCGAAGGCCGCCGCGGGCTTGAAGAACATGTGGGCGAATTTCGACCACGGTACGCCCGCGAACAGCACCGTCGTGGCCAGGATGTACAGGCCGAAAAACACGCCGGCGCCGGCAGCGCCCTTCGACTGCAGGAAAGCCCAGATCAGGCCCAGCGTCGTGCTGGCGAGCAGCGAGAGGATGAACAGGTCCGCGCGCATGAGGCGAAACGGCGAGTGGCCCTCGGCGGCGACATCGACGCGGATGAAGAACCAGAACCAGTAGCCGCCGACGCAGATCATCAGGCCGCCGATCCACCACAGCAGCGGCAGGATGCCGGGCGCGGGTGTCGCCGGGGTCGGGTAGCCGAATATCAGGATGGCGGTGGTGACGACGTAGATCACGAATCCGTACATGCCCAGCAGGTGGGCGATTCGGCGTCGCGGATTGCAGAATTCGCCTGAGGTGAGGACGTCGACCACGCCGGTCTTGACGGCGATCGACACCAGTTCGCCGCCACCGAGCGGCTTCGCGCCCTTGCCTTTCGACTTGCGCCAGTTCTCGAAGAAATACTTGGCACTTCCCTTGTGCACGACGTCAAACAGCGTCCCCGCCGCGACCAGCACGATCATGAGGACGACGTAGGCCTGCATGACGGCCGGCGGAATGGACGCCGAGATCTCGGCAAACGGATTGCTGGCGAACATCATTTCCTCCCTGCGCCGAGAACGGGGCTCCCGCGCGCGTTCCACGTGGCGAAGCTCATTCGGGCTCCTTGCCGTCAATTCTACAGAGGGCCCCTGCGCCCGCCGACAAAAAAAAGCTATGGCGCCATAGGCTGCGTGAATTCCGCCACGCGTCGAGTCAAATGCGCGGGATTCGACGCGTTGCCGGAAGGCATCGCATGCCGAGCCACGGAATGAAGCGCCGCGCCGCTCGATTTCCGGTCCTTCGCACGGGCGGGCGTCGACGCGTCTAGAGTCTCCGGATGTCGAATTGCATCGACGAGAGGTCGCCCAGAATCCACGTCGCGGGCGCTGCCAGCGCCGCCACCGTGCCGGGGTTGGCCAGCCAGGTCTTGCCGCCCTTGACGTTGGCGACCTGCTCGACGCCGGCGCAGTGCGAGTGGCCGCAGCACACGAGGTCCCATTCGCCGGTGCAGGCCATCGCATAGCCGTAGTCGGGATAGTGCACCAGGAAGATCCTCCGCCCGCCCAATTCGATGCGCGCGTCGGCGCCGTGATACTGGAGCAGTCCGCCGCTATCGCCCGCCAACCTGTGCAGCATGACCGAATCGCCCAGGTTGTTGCCATGGATCACGTGCACGGGCAACCCCACGTCGAGCAGAGGTCGAAGCGTCATCGCCCCGATCACGTCGCCGCAGTGAACGACGGCTTCGGCACCGGCCTTCTTCGCCTCCGCGACCGCCGCCAACAGCATCGGGGCGCGGTCGTGACTGTCCGAAACGATGCAGAGCTTCATGGTGCCCGCTCCGGACCCGGCGCGCGGCGCTGGCGCCGACACGGCGCTGGGCTGCAAGTGGACTGCTGCGATCCGACAGCGCCCCGCTGCTCGGCGTTGGCGAGTGCGACCGCATGGCGGAATTCTCGCGCCGGTAACGTATCGACGAAGGCCTGCGCGGCAGGCGTGAAGTCAGGTATCGGCGCTTTCACGGCATCGCTGCGCGGAGGATTGCGGAACCGCATGTCTGCGGCGGCGGCGCCGGCTTGCATCGATCGTGGCAGGGCATGCGAGAATTATCGGACGTGCGCCGGACCTGTGCAAGCAATGCACGTTGCCGTTCGCTGCGGCAACCCATTGGAGTGATGCCCTCCACGCCATGCTGGCTATTGACGGATGGCCCGGGTATTGCGTATTGATGCGATGGCAACCGAGTTCGCGCTGGCCTGGCACGAGGTACGGCCCGGTGTGCAACGCGGCGTGCCCAATTTTGCGCCATCGATTTCCAACTCCCCGGCTCGCTCTTCCACATGATCCCGATCGATCAAGCGTGCGTTCGCATCGGCAGGGGCCGAGCCCCGCGTGCACTGGTGGCCGCGTCGTTGATGCTGCTGGCCATCGGCGCTGCGCCGGCGTTCGCCGCGGGCGGCGTCGAGGCGGGCATGCCGTGGTGGGTGTGGCCGCTCGCGCTGTTCGTCGTGTGTTTCCTGCTGGGCATCGTTGCGGTGCCGGCGGGCGTGGGCGGCGGGGTGCTGTTCGTGCCGATCGTCAGCGGCTTCTTTCCGTTCCATCTCGACTTCGTGCGCGGTGCTGGTCTGCTCGTCGCGCTGGCGAGCGCGCTCGCCGCCGGGCCCAGCCTGCTGCGCGGCGGGCTCGCGGACCTGCGTCTCGCGCTGCCGCTCGCGCTGCTCGCGTCGGCCAGTTCCATCGCGGGCGCGATGATCGGTCTGGCGCTGCCCGCGCAGGTGGTGCAGGTCGCGCTCGGTATCACGATCCTCGGTATCGTTGCGCTCATGGCGACCGCGAGCAAATCCGAGTTGCCCGATGTGGCGGCCCCCGATCGGTTATCCGCCGCGCTCGCGATCCACGGCGTGTTCCACGACGCCGCGACCGGCCGTGCGGTGTCATGGCAGGTCCACCGCACGCCCGCCGGCCTCGTGCTGTTCACGTGTATCGGCGTGCTGGCCGGCATGTTCGGCATGGGCGCGGGTTGGGCCAACGTGCCGGTGCTGAACCTGCTGATGGGCGCGCCGCTCAAGGTCTCCGCCGGGACGTCGAGCTTCATCCTGTCGCTGGTCGACTCGGCAGCTGCATGGGTGTACATGATCGAAGGCGCCGTGCTGATGGTCATTGCCGTGCCGTCGGTCATCGGGATGATGATCGGCGCCCGCATCGGCGCCCGGCTGCTGACGGTGCTCAAGGCGTCGGTCGTGCGCAGGCTGGTGCTGGTGCTCCTGCTGCTCGCCGGCCTGCGCGCGCTGCTGAAGGGCCTCGCGATCTGGAACTGAAGGACAAGCGATGCCACGCCCCGAATCCGCAGAACCCGTGCCGTCCGAGCAATGGCGCTATGCGCGCGTGCTCGACCTCACGTCGAGGCTCGGCTTCGCCGCCCTCGTCGCCGGATACGCTGCCTACGTGATGGGCTGGCTCGACGTGCACGTGACGGTCGGAGAGCTGCCGCAGTTGTGGACGCTGCCGCTGGCGGAGTATCTCGCCAGGACCGGCTCGCCGACCGGCTGGGGCTGGCTCGCGCAGCTGCACAAGGGCGAGTTTGCCGGGCTCATCGGGATCGTCATCCTCGCGGGATGCTCGGTCGTGTGTCTGCTGGCGATCATTCCCCTGTACCTGCGCCGGCGCGACCGCGTGTATGCGGGCATCTGCGCCGTGGAGGTGCTGGTGCTGCTGCTCGCCGCGTCCGGCGTCCTCACCGCGGGCCACTGACGGCGCGCACGCGATGTTCCCCTACAACCGCCTGCTGCTCGCGACCGAGCACACCGAATTCGATACCGGCGCCGAGCGTGTCGCGCTGGAACTCGCGCGGTCGCGCGGAGTGCCGCTCGCCGGCGTGGTGCCGATCGTCAGCAACGTTGAGTACGAGTCGGTTGCGCCCGAAGTCGTCGCCCGCATGGAAGAGGGCGTGCACGCGCGGATCGTCGCGCTGCACGCCGACGCGGCGCGGGCTGGCGTCGACCTCGATCTCCGCGTACGACGCGGCGAGGAGCCCTGGCGCGAGATCGTCGCGGAGGCGAAGGAACGCAACGCCGATCTCCTTGTAATCCGTCGCCGCGGCAAGAGAAGCTTCCTCGCGAAGCTGATGGTGGGCGAGATGGTCGGCAAGGTCGCCACCGCCGCCCCATGCAGCGTGCTGATGGTGCCGCGCGCGGCGCGCGTGTGGTCGCGACGCGTGCTCGCCGGCATCGACGGCACGCGTGCGGCGCATGAAGTCGCGCGCGCGGCGGCGCGCATGGCGGCGGCGGCCGGCCTCCCGCTGACCGTCGTGTCGGTCGCGGCGCACGGCACGGCTTTGGAGCGCGCCGCGGGGGAGCGCGTGATTGCGGCGGCCGTCGTCGTCGCGCGCGGCGAGGGCGCCGACGCCGACGGGCAGGTGGCCGTGGGCCGACCGGCGGATATGATCGCGGAACTCGCGACGACGGTCGGCGCTGATCTGCTGGTGGTCGGCCGCGGTGGCCGCGAAGTGCACGGGCCTTTCCACTTCGGCAGCAACGCGCAGCGGGTCGTCGGACTCGTGTCCTGCGCCGTCCTCGTCGTCAGGGCCTGACGCGCGGACGCCTTCGCCGCGGGCCGCGCGGCCGCTACTTCGCGGCGAACAGCTTCACCATGTCGGACCGCGACACGATGCCGCGGACGTGCTGATCGCCGTCGGTGACCACGAGCCGCTTGACCTTGTTCCGGTCCATGCGCTGCACCGCGTGCTCGAGCGAGTCTTCCGCGCGGATCGTGATCGGATCCGGCGTCATGATGTCGTCGACGATCGTGCCCATGCCCTTGCGGGCGCGCCGCTTGCGCACGAGCGTTTCCAGCGCGTTCGCGACGCCGCCGCCTTCGATGTTCATCGCCGACATGAAATCGGCGCTGGTGAGAATCCCGACCAGCCGGTCCTCTGCGTCGAGCACCGGGAGGCCGCTCACTTTTTTCGCGACCATCAGCTCGGCGGCGGCCGGCAGCGCCGTACCCTGCCGCACGGACACGACGTCCTTCGACATCACGTCGCGCACGTGCATCGCCCGTGCCACGCGGATCTGCGGCGCCGTGCTCAGGTCCTTGCCGAGGAAGCTCATGTGCGCGGGCAGCATCGGCACGTTCGGCAGGTGTCCCGGCAGCAGCATGTTCCAGTACACCCACTTGAACGCGAGCTTGCCCAGGTGGTTCAGGTGGCTCTCCTCGAGCAGCGAGAACGGGCCCAGGTGCGGCAGCGGAAACGTCCCCTCGAGCGGCTCGATGTCGTAGTTGAAATCGAGCAGCATCGCCTTGTGATATCCGGTCTCGACGAAGCAGTTCGCGTGGCCGTCGAAGGACTGCAGGGGCGGCTTGCCGTCGATCTCGCGCAGCAGGTTCTCCACGACGGTTTCCGCTTCGAAGTGCGCGACCGAGCCGGCCTTTGAGGTTCCGACATTCGTGTTGTCGCCGAGCAGGTAGATGCGCTCCGCCTTGCGGCTCTTGAGCGTCCGCGGGTCCGTGAGCGCGTAGCCGGCGCCGTCGCCCAGGTCCGAGCCATCGATCACCGCCGGCCCGAGGTTGGGCGCGATCGCGCAAAGCAGGTCGTAGTCCACCGTGCGGCCGTCATAGGTGCGGATGCGCTTCCGGTCCACTTCGACGGCGGACGTTGCGAAATTCGGCACGACGCGGATGCCTTTGGCCTCGGCGACCTTGGACAGAATGCGGTTGGCGTTCGGCTTGGTGAACGCGCCGGTATAGGGCGTGACGAGGGAGATCTCGATCCGGTCGCGGATGCCGCGTTCGCGAAAGTGCCAATCCGCGAGGAACGCGAACTCGAGCGGCGCTACCGGGCACTTGATCGGCATCTCGCAGATGTCGATGACGAGCCGCCCTTCCTGCAGGTTTGCCAGCGCATCCTGCATCGCGAGCGCGCCGTCGAGCGTGTAGAAGGTGTGCACGCCGGTGCCCATTGCGGGCGCCATGGCCTCGATCTCTTCCGGCGCGGAGCGGCACCCCATCGCGCAGACCAGGAAGTCATACGGGAAGATGCCGGCGTCGGTGTCGATCTCGCGCTTGGCGTGGTCGATGAGGTACACCTCGGAGGGCACGAACCTGACGCCCGGCGGCAGCGGCGCCTCGATCGCCCGCACGACATCGTCCTGCGCGCGGTATCCATACATCCGGAACGGCAGGAACAGCAGTCCCGGCTGATAGACGTGCAGCAACGACCGGTCGATCACGGTGATCGTCCACTCGCGCAGGTCCAGGCGATGCGAAAGCAGGTTGGCCGTCAGCGCACCACCCGTTCCGGCGCCGAGAATCACGATGTTCTTCATGGAACCTCCCCGCGCGCGAAGCAGGACGGCATCGCGGGTACGGCCGCGCAAGCGCGCGTTTCCAGTGTTGCATCGCCGTGGTGGACACCCGTTGACCGACGTCAACGGGGGCACGGATCGCTGCTACCAATAGGCGAAAAGGCGGCGCGCCTCGACCTTGTGGGGGAACTCGGTCAGGGGCCGATCGCCGTTGGCGATGCATTGGCCGGACTCGATGTCGAACGACCACCCGTGCTTGGGGCAGGTGAGCGTCGTGCCGGAGAGCGCGAGGTGCGGGATGTTGGTGACCTCGTGCGGACAGCGACTGTCGTAGACCTTGATCGACTTGCCCTTCCGGTGCACGAAGAGATTGCGGCCGTCGCAGTCGAGATAGGTGGTCTTGCCCGGCTTCACCGCGGTCATCGGCGCGACGTCGTGCCACTTCGGCGCATTCGCTGGTGCATCGAGGCGGAACTCGGGGATGTCCAGGCGCAGGATCACGTCGACCGCCCACACGATCTTGGCAAGGCCGAGCGCGGGGAACGCCATCAGCAGCGCGTCAAGGACCTCGTCGGCGGTTGCGCCTTCGCGCAACGCGCGGGTCAGGTACTGCTTGAGGCCGGGCTCGGTCTGTGCGTGCACCTTGGTGATCACCGAGATGAGGTTCCGCGTCTTGGGATCGAGGTGCGATCCCGCGAGCTTGAGGAACTTGAAATACCCGCCCATGGCCTCGGGACGGGCCTTCAGGAGATAGGTCAGCGCATCACTCATGGCATAGGCTTCTGGTCCGGTTGGCGGAGGTGCGGCACACCTGCCCGCCGCACGAGTATACAAACGTGCCGAGGCCTCATCTGCTGACCAGGTTGGCATTGATGGCACGCAGAACGTCCTCGGACAGCTCGCCGGCGGCCCGCGCGAGCGCGATGTGGTCGAGCAGCACCTGGTATTGGGTCTGCGCCAGTTCACGGACCGTGCGGAACAGATCGGCCTGGGCGTTGAGGAGGTCGAGCGTCGTGCGTGCGCCGACCTCGTAACCCAATTCGGTGGCATCGAGCCGCGAGCGTGCGGATTCGATCGCGCGTTCGTAGGCCGGGATGCGCGTCAGTCCGCCGGCGGCGCCCAGCCACGCGCCGCGGGTCTGCAGCGCGACCGATTTGCGCGCAGCCTCGACGTCGTAACCGGCCTTTTCCGCGAGTGCAATCGCTTCCTCGCCGCGCGCCGAGCGCATGCCGCCCGTGTAGAGGGGAATCGACAGCTGCACTCCGATCACGCTGTTGTTCCCGCTCACGATGCCGGTGGTGCCGAACGCTCCGTTGCCGGATAGACGATCGCCGCTGGCCTGTGCGATCAGCGATAGCGTGGGCGCTGCCTGCGCGCTCCATTTTTCCACTTCCTGACGGGCGATGTCGCGTGCGAGCGACTGCAGAGCCACCTGCGGATTGCCGTCGCCGGCCTTGGCGAGCCACTGCTCGAGGCGTCCTGCTGCGAATGGCCGCAGGGCCTTGTCGCGCGCCACCGCGCGCAGGTTCTCCGCCGGCAGTCCGGTGAGCTCCGTGAACGTGGCACGGGCGAGTACCACGGCATCGCCCGCACCGCTCTCGCGCGCGAGGATGCCGTCGTGGCGCGCCTGCGCCTCGTTGCGATCGGTGATCGGCAGCTTGCCTTCGTCGTAGCTCGCTTGCGTCACTTCGAGCGCGCGCGACGTCGCGGATTTCTGTCGCACGGTTTCCTCGAGTGCGTCCTCGGCGGCCAGCACGGCAAAGTAAATGCGCGCCGTGCGGAGCATGAGATCCTGCCGTGCGAGTGAAAGCGCGAGCTCGGCGCGATCCGCGGAGAGTTCCAGTTGCCGCGCGCCGGCGCGACGCTCGGCGTTGTACAGCGGCTGCTCGGCCGTGATGCGCCACCCCGTGCTGGTGCCGCCGGTGATGTCGGTGCGGAAATCCACGCCGTTCACGGTGCCGAATCCAGGCCCGGTGAACTGCGCGCCCGACGTATCCTGCGTGGCGGCGCCGTAGCCGACGGTGCCGTTGACGGTCACCGTCGGCAGCGACAGCGCCCGGCCCTGCCGCTTGCGCGCAGCGCCTGCTGCCAGCTCCGCACGGGCGGCCGCGTAGGTGGGATCCTGCTGCTGCGCCGCTTCCCACGCCGCCAGGAGGTCGACGTCGGCCACGGCGGCGGTCGCCGCGGTGAGGAGCGCCACACCGAGGACGGCAACGAGCGCCCCGATACGGAGGCGCAGCTTGCGACGCACGCATGCATCTGGGCGCATTGCGATCATGCGCCTGCCGACACGCCCAGCTTGCGCACGATGATCTCGAGCGGGCACCACCGCGTGAACCCGCTTTGCAGCAGGTTGGCCCCGACGAACGCGGTGAACGCGAGCCACCACGAACTCACGTACAGCGGGCTGCCCGGGATGCCGAGCGCGAGCGAGATCAGGATGAAGGATCCGGCGAAGATGCGGACAAGCTGCCAGCTGGACATGGCGAATTTCCTTTAGGATGCCGCGAACTTGCGGCGATAGGCGACGTAATAGAGCAGGGGGATCACGACGAGCGTCAGCAGCGTCGAGACCAGGATGCCGAAGATGAGCGAGACGGCGAGCCCGTTGAAGATGGGATCGTCGAGAATGAAGAAGGCGCCGAGCATCGCGGCGAGCGCCGTGAGCGCGATCGGCTGTGTCCGGATCACCGCCGAGCTCACCACGGCTTCGTCGAACGGCAGGCCCTGCGCGGTCTGAAGGTTGATGAAATCGACGAGCAGGATCGAGTTGCGGACGATGATGCCGGCAAGCGCGATCATGCCGATCATCGATGTCGCCGTGAATTGTGCGCCCAGCAGCGCGTGCCCCGGCATCACGCCGATGATGGTGAGCGGGATCGGCGCCATGATGATCAGGGGTGTCAGGTACGAGCCGAATTGCGCCACGACGAGCAGGTAGATGAGAACGAGCCCGACCGCGTACGCGAGGCCCATGTCGCGAAACGTCTCATAGGTCACCTGCCATTCACCGTCCCACTTGATGCTGTAGCCCCGGTACGGATCGCCGGGCTGGCTGATGAAGTGCTCGGCGAGCATGCCGCCGCCGGGCATCGGCAACGCGAGAATGGCCGAACGCATTGCGAACATTCCATACAGCGGGCTGTCGATCACGCCGGCCGTGTCTCCGACGACGTATTCCACCGGCAGCAGGTCCTTGTGATAGCGCGGCTGCTCGCGCGTGCCGTCCTTGTCGACGATCACCACTTCACGCAGCGGCACGGTCTTGCCGGCAGCGCTGCGCACGGAGAGTTGCAGGAGCGCCTCGAGGTCGCCCTGCGTCGATACGGGGAGCTGCAGACGGATGGCCGCAGGATACTTCGAGGCATCGTGCAGGTAGGTCACGTCTTCGCCCGACAGGCCTGCCCGCAGCGTAGCGACGATGTCGTCCTGGCGCACGCCGGCGAGTGCGGCCTTCGAGCGGTCGACGGCGACCATCCAGCGCGGGGCATTGGCAATCGCACTCACGTCGGCGTCGACCACGCCTGCCTGCTTGCGGAACACACCTTCGACCGCGCGCGCGACCGCGATGCGCCCGGCGTCGTCGGGTCCGTAGATCTCGGCCACGATGGGCGACAGCACCGGCGGTCCCGGCGGGACCTCGACGATCTTGACCCGGGCTCCATGGGCATCGGCGATCTTCGTGAGCGCAGGCCGGACGCGCGTGGCGATCACGTGGCTCTGATCATGGCGATGCGCCTTGTCGACGAGATTGACCTGGAGGTCACCCACGTCCGAGCCGCGACGCAGGTAGTACTGGCGCACCAGCCCGTTGAAGTTGATGGGCGCCGACGTGCCCGCGTACGCCTGGTAGTCGGTGACTTCGGGCACCGTGGCGAGATAGCCGCCCATCTCGTGCAGCACGGCCGCCGTCCGCTCCAGCGACGACCCCGCCGGCATGTCGACGACGACCTGGAACTCCGACTTGTTGTCGAACGGCAACATTTTCATGACGACGAGTTGCAACACCGGCAGCGCGAGCGAGATCGCGATCAGGCTCGCGATGCCCATCCACAACAGGAAGCGGTTGCGCCCGCCCCTGGCCTTGTCGAGAAACGGCGCGAACGAGCGACGGAAGAGGGGGGTGAGCCGCACGGCGATGCCCTCGGACGACCCGGCATGCAGATGCCCAAGCAGGCGCCGTGCAAGCCAGGGCGTGACCACGAAGGCGATCGCCAGCGATATCAGCATGCCCATGCTCGCGTTGATCGGGATCGGGCTCATGTACGGGCCCATGAGGCCGCTGACGAATGCCATGGGCAGCAGCGCCGCGATGACCGTGAAGGTGGCGAGAATCGTGGGTCCGCCCACCTCGTCCACGGCCTGCGGGATGATGTCGGTCAGGCTGCGGTCGGGCTGCAGCAGCCGGTGACGGTGGATGTTCTCGACGACGACGATCGCGTCGTCGACGAGGATGCCGATCGAGAAGATCAACGCGAACAGCGACACCCGGTTCAGCGTGAATCCCCACGCCCAGGAGGCGAACAGCGTGGCCATGAGCGTCAGGACGACGGCCGCCCCGACGATCACCGCTTCCCGCCAGCCGAGCGCGAACAGCACGAGGGCGACCACGCCGGCGGTCGCGAACACCAGCTTCTGGATCAGCTTTATTGCCTTGTCATTGGCGGTCGCGCCGTAGTTGCGCGTGACGTCGACCTCGACGGTCGGTGGAATCACCGCATTGCGCAGGCTGTCGAGACGCGCGATCAAGGCGTCGGCGACGTCGACGGCGTTCTCTCCCGGCTTCTTGGTGACGCTCATGACAACCGCCGGGTACTCGCGGGCGTCCTTGCCGGCGGTTCCGTACCACACGTACTGCTCGGGAACGGGCGGACCGTCGTCGAGCGTCGCCACCTGCTCCAGAAATACCGGCGCCCCGGCGCGGGTCGCGACGATCAGGCCGCCGATGTCGCGGGCGTCACGGAAGAACGGGCCGGCGTCCACCAGGACCGCCTGGTTGTTGGCGACGAGCTCGCCGATCGACGCGCCGTTGTTCGCGGAGAGCAGCGTGCTGCGGATCTCGCTGACCGTCACGCCGGCGGCATTCATGCGAGCCGGGTCGAGCCGGACGTTGATGGCGCGCCGGGGACCGCCGAACGTTTCCACCTCGCGCGTGCCGGAAACGCGCTTCAGGTCGGTTTCGATCGCATGCGCCACGCGTTCGAGATCGGCGCCGCCGATGTTCGGATCCTTCGAGCGCAATGCCAGCGTGACGATCGGGACGTCGTCGATGCCCTTCGGCTTGATGATCGGCTGCAGCGTGCCGAGGTTGCGCGGCAGCCAGTCCTGGTTGGAAAGGATCGTGTCGTACAGGCTGACGAGCGCGGTGATCCGGGGCACGCCGACCTTGAACTGGACCGTGATCACTGCGAGCCCGGGCCGCGACACCGACATCACGTGCTCGACGTTGGTGATCCGATCGATGACCTGCTCCGCGGGTGCCGCGACCATCTGCTCGACGTCGCTCGCGGAAGCCCCCGGAAACGGGATCAGCACGTTGGCCATGGTCACGTTGATCTGCGGCTCTTCCTCGCGGGGCGTGACCAGCACGGCGAAAACGCCCGCGAGGAGCGCCAGGAGCGCCAGGAGCGGCGTGATCTGCGCCGCCTGGAAGTAGCGCGCGATTCGCCCGGAAAAGCCGAGCGGCGCCGGTAGCGGTTCCGGCGTGGTCATTGCCGTGCCGCCGCAACAGGATCGACCGCAATGCGTTCGCCCGGCGCAAGCCCGGACGCGACCTCGACGACAGCACCGGAGGCGCGGCCGAGACGCACCTGGCGCAGCTGCGGGCGGCCGTTCGCATCGACGACATAGACGGCCGTGAACTCGGGCCGCCGCACGACGGCGCTGGCAGGGACGGTGATGCGTGGAGCGTCGACACGCGACAGCGGAAACGTCGCGCGGGCGAACATCCCCGGCGATAGGCCCTTTGCCGCCGCCGGCAGGGAAAGGCGGGCGTCGCGCGTGTGCGTGGACGCATTGGCCGTGGGCAACATGACGACCTGCGTCGCGTCAATGGTGCGTTCGGCGCCGCTCGGTCCCGGGATGCTCACTTGCACCGGTTTTCCCGGCACGACGAGCTGGGCGTAGCTCTCCGGCAGCAGTGCGAGGACGCGCAGTTCCGTCGGGTCATAGAGCACGAGGAGCGGCATGCCGGGCGAAGCCACGTCACCGACCTCGGCGGCGACACTGGCGACGATGCCGGTGTAGGGCGCCACCAGTGTTGTGAAGGAGGATTGGGTTGTGGCAACACCCGCCTGGGCGATCGACGCCTTGGCTTGCGCTTCCGCTGCCTTGAACTGTGCCTCCGCCTGTTCCATGGCGGCCTGGCTGATGTAGCGCTTCTCGTTCAGGCGGCGATTGCGCTCGTAATCGCGGCGCGCCGCCTCGAGCTGGGCCTGGGCGGCGGCGACTTGGGCCTGGCTGGAGGTCACCTGATCCACCGCCGTTCGCGAGTCGAGGCGGACGAGCACCTGGCCTGCCTTGACCGCGTCGCCTGCGCGCACGCGCATCTCGACGATACGCGCGGGCACCTGCGCGGTAATCGTGCTCTGGCGCACGGCCTCGACCACCCCTTCGGCCACGTACGCAGGGCTCGCGGAGGCGGCAGCGACGGTCAATGTCGCCAGTGGCGCGGCCGCGGCCGGAAGCGTAAGTGCGATGGCCAGGGCCGCGGCTGCGGCGGGCAGGACAATTTTCATCGAAGAATCCTTGTAACCCGCCCGGAACGTTTGCGCCCGGCCACGGGAAAAGCTCGACATGGGCGTGATCTCCGTTTACTATATCACTACACAGTTATTAAGGCAAGTACTGCAAAAGCGCTAGACTATGAACATCGCAATGGTGCAGGAATGTTCGCTGATGGAAAATCTGGACGATCACGCGATCCGGCAGGTCGCCGACTTCTTCTCCGCGTTTGCGGTGCCGATGCGCCTGAAGATCCTCAATGCCTTGCGTAGCGGCGAGCGCAACGTGGGAGACCTGACGGCAGAACTCGGCTGCAGTCAGGCGAACATCTCGAAGCACCTGGGCCTGCTGACCCAGAGGGGCCTCATCGAGAAGTCGACGCGCGGCACCAGCGCCTTCTACCGGATCACCGACCAACGAATCTTCGACCTGTGCGACCTCGTGTGCGTGCAGGTCGGCCGGCGCCTGACGCAACAGGCGGCATCGCGTGACGCCTTTCTTCGTGTTCTGAACGCGGCGAGACCGGCATCGCGCAAGCGCGCGGCGCGGCGGTGAGCCTGTTCTGTTTCCGCCCCCGCCCCGCGCGGCGAACTGACCGCCTTGCAGTCTATAAGGAGGGCGGGCGCCGACCCTTGACCAACGACAAGGTCACCCGCAGTTGCCGCTCCAATGTTGTGGAAGTGGGACGTTGCGCGAGGGAATCGGTCTGGACGGATGGTCGTCGCAGCTTCAATGCTGACCGCGGCTTTCACGGGAAGGAGCGCCGCGCCATGCCCTCTTGCGGCGCCGCATTGCCTACCGTCCGCGACAGCGCAGCATTGCCCGCGGGGAGGATCGCAATTCCGTGCGCCCCATCGCCTGAGTGTCTTCGAAAGGCAAGTCATGACCCGCAGCATTCTTGAGGAATCCTTCATTCATCCTGCCATCAGGGATACCATTGCCAATGACAATGCGGACATCATCCGTGAGGTGCAGTCCGCGCTGGCCGCCCACGATGTGGTCGTCGTCGGCATGAAGCAGAAC
>JBDTNR010000033.1:0-14268 GCA_039933655.1 Betaproteobacteria bacterium
ACAGCGGCAGCGTGCAGGCGGCCGCGAGGGTCACGACCAGGCCGGCCGCACGCCGCCTCCAAGTGTTGCGATGATCCATTGCGGGTCTTCTCCCCAAGATTCGGCGCAAGCCTCCTTGCCAGGACCTCCTGGTCCTCGAAAGGCGCTGCAAACGGGCGCTAGTGTATTCGAGCGGCCGGGTCAGCTTTGGTTCGTCGCCGGAAAACGTACGCGGACGGCCAGTCCCCGGCGGTCCCCCCCGTCGTCCAGCAGGATGGACGCACCATGGGCGTCGGCGATCCGGCGGACGATCGACAGGCCCAGTCCGCTACCGGTGGCGTCGGGACCGCCGGCGCCGGCCGCGCCGCGATAAAAGCGCTCGAATACCCGTTCGCGGTCGGCCGGCGCGATGCCCGGGCCGGTGTCGACGACCGACAGCACCGCCTGCCCGCCATCGTCGTCGACGGCGACGTCGACCCGTCCGCCAGCGGGCGTGTAACGCAGCGCGTTATCGAGGAGATTCGCGATCAGCATCGCCAGATCCGCGGGATCGCCGCGTACCGGCACCGGCGCCACGCGCGTCACGCCGAGGTCGAGTTCCTTGCCCGCCGCCAGCGCGACGCGCGCCACCACGGCGTCCTTCGCGAGCGCGGGCAGGTCCAGGTCGACGAAGTTGCGCGCCGGCGCGTCCGGTTCAAGCCGCGCCATCGTCAGCAGCTGCTCGACCAAGTGCGCGGCGCGATCGACGCCCGCATCGAGCGCGGCGAACGCGGCGCTGCGGGCGGCGGGGTCGGTCGTGCGCTCCGCCAGCTCCGCCTGCAGCTTCAGCGCGGCGAGCGGCGTGCGCAATTCGTGCGCGGCATCGGCGGTGAAGCGGCGCTGGGCGGCGAGGGCCAGGTCGAGGCGGGCCAGCAGCGCGTTCAGGCTGCCGGCGAGCGGCTGCAATTCCTGCGGCAGGCCGCCTTCGGCCAGCGGCGACATCGCGTCGGGACGCCGCTTGGCGACCGCGCGCGACATGGCGTCGAGCGGCCGCAGCCCGCGCCCGACGGCGTACCAGATCAGCATGCCGAGAAACGGAATGAGCGCGGCGAATGGCAATAGCGTCCGCCATGCGGTCTGTGTGGCGATTTCGCGGCGCTCGTCCAGCGCGTGCGCGACCTGCAGCGCGTGGCCGTCGGCGACGTGCGTGTAGATGCGCCATTCGCGGCCGTTATGCGTGACGTTCGAGTAGCCTTCGGTGGCCGGCACCGGAAAGCCTGCGCCCGGCTGCGACCAGTAGACGAGCACGCCGTCGCGGTCCCAGATCTGCGTGACGAGTTCCGACACGCCGGTCGCGCGGCGTCCATCGGGCTGCGCGCGGGACGGCGCCCGGCCACGCAACAGGTCGTCGATGCGGGTCGAGAACGCGAGCTGCTTCAGTTGCAGGTCGAAGAGATCGCCGACCTCACGCTTGGTCTCGATGTAGGTGAGCACCGTCGCCAGCACGGCGACCGCGCCCAAGCCGGCCAGCAGCCACACGAGCAGCGTGCGGCGGATGGACGTCATGCCGGGGCTTCTCGCTCATGGGGACGCATCGCGGGCGGCCTTCTTCAAGCCCGGGCAATCACGTAGCCGACGCCACGGATCGTCCGGATCGCTTCGACGCCCAGCTTCTTGCGGAGGTTGTGCACGTGGACTTCGACGGTGTTGCTTTCGACTTCCTCGCCCCAGCCGTACAGCCGCTCCTCGAGCTGGGTCTTGGACAGCGCGGTGCCCGGCCGCTCGAGCAGCGCGGCGAGCAGCGCGAACTCGCGCGCCGACAAGTCGACGAGTGTGCCATTGCGCGACAGCGTGCGCGCGGCGGGATCGAGTGCTAAGTCGCCGTTGCGCAGCACGTTGTCCTCGCGCGCGACGTCGCGACGCAGGAGTGCGCGCATCCGCGCGGCGAGTTCGTCGAGGCTGAACGGCTTGACCAGATAGTCGTCGGCACCGGCGTCCAGCCCCGCGACGCGGTCGGCGACGGCGTCGCGCGCCGTGACGATCAGCACGCGGACCCTGCTGCCGGCGCGGCGGATCTCGCGCAGCAGGTCGAGGCCGCTCTTGCGTGGCAGCCCCAGGTCGAGCAGCACGAGCCCGTAGGCGCCGTCGGCGGCGTCCAGCGCGAGCTTCGCCGCCTGCCCGTCCTTCACCCAGTCGACGGTGTAGCTGTCCTGCTGCAGGGCGGTCTGCAGCGACTTGCCGATCATCGGGTCGTCTTCGACGAGGAGGATTCTCATGCCGGGGAAAAATGGGGGACAGGGGTGCGCTGCCGCCATTCTAAGGGGCACGCCTTAAGGGCGGCTTAGGTTGGACATAGGCGGTCGCCTACAAGCCTTTAGGACAACACCCGTGCATCCACCCGGGGGCAGGCCACGTATACCCGAGTACGACCCAGCGCCACCCCGGAGTAATCAGGGGAGCGACGGGTTCGATTGCCGGCTTCCTAGCCACCCGTGGAATTCGCAAATCCCTACTCCCAGGAGTTTATCCATGACCAAATCACCGTTTCGCCGGGCACTCGTGCCGTTGCTGGTTTCCGCCGCCCTGGCCGCCGCATGGGCCGGGCCGACCGTGGCGTCCAGCCACCGTGAAGCGCCTTTCCTCGCGGGCCAGCCGCAGGTCGACGCCACCGACTTCTACATGTTCAGGAGCTACGAGGCCGGTCGCGACGGTTACGTGACGCTGGTCGCCAATTACCTGCCGTTGCAGGATCCGTACGGCGGCCCCAACTACTTCAAGCTCGACCCCAACGCCGTCTACGAGATCCACGTCACCAACGGTGGCGGCGCGGTGGAGAACCTGACGTTCCAGTTCAAGTTCCAGACGACGAACGACGACAACAAATTCAACGTGGGCGGCAAGATGGTGTCGGTCCCGATCGTGCAAAACGGTTCGAAGGACGTGACGACGCCGAACGATTCCGCGCTGAACGTTCATGAGAAGTTCACGCTGAGCGTCATTCGCGGGCCGCGCCGGTCGGGCAGTGGCACTCCGGTCGTCAACCTGTCGCAAGGCGGCACCTCGTTCGACAAGCCGGTCGACTACATCGGCGCCAAGACGATCTCGAACTACATCGCGTATGCCAACAAGCACATCTGGGACATCCAGGTGCCTGGCTGCTCCGGTACCGGGCGCGTGTTCGTCGGCCAGCGAAAGGATCCGTTCGTCGTCAACCTGGGCGAGACGTTCGACCTGGTCAACATCAAGTATCCGGCGGTGGAATTGAATCCTCTGGCCGAATACGCAACGGTCGACACGCTGGCCGACAAGAACGTCACGTCGATGATCCTCGAGCTGCCGATTTCCTGTCTGACGGAAAACAAGGGCCCGATCATCGGCGCGTGGACGACCGCGAGCGTGCCGGCCAGCCGCGCCGCCAGCGCGACACCCGGCAGCGGTCTTGACCCGACGACGCAGTCGGGAAGTCTCGTCCAGGTGTCGCGCCTGGGGATGCCGTTGGTCAACGAGGTCGTCATCGGCCTGAAGGACAAGAACAAGTTCAACGGCAGCGAGCCCAAGGACGACGGCCAGTTCGCCGATTACGTGACCAATCCCACGCTGCCGGCGCTGCTCGAGGTGCTGTTCGGCGCCGCAGGGGTGAAGGCGCCGACGAACTTCCCGCGGACCGATCTCGTCGCCGCGTTCCTCACCGGTGTGGAAGGCGTCAACAAGCCGGCCGGCGTCGTGGTGTCCGAGCAGGTTCGGCTGAACACGACGATTCCAGTCACTGCCGGCCCGGCTCAAAACCGGCTGGGCGTGCTGGGCGGCGACAACGCGGGATTCCCGAACGGCCGCCGGCCGGGTGACGACGTCGTCGACATCGAGCTGCGCGTTGCGATGGGGGTGCTCTGCACGGTGCCGGGCGTGAACACCGCAGTCGGCTGCAAGGCAACCGATGCGCCGGCGGGCGCCTTGCGCTACACCGACGGCGCGTTCATCGGCTCGATGTTCTTCGCCAACGAGTTCCCGTACCTGCGCGCACCGTTGAAGGGTTCGCCCAACGACGACGACGCGGTGAAGGCCAAGCGCGCCGCCAAGTAGACTGTGAAGCAACCGGGCCCCGGGGCAACCCCGGGGCTTTTTTTTAAAGAGAGGAACACCATGGAAGTCCGGGGACGCCACGTTGCGTGCGCGCTGGCCCAGCTGCTGGCAGCGCTGTGCGCGCCGGTCGCGGCGGCGCCCTTCGTGCCGACCGACGAGGTACAGGTGCTCGAGCGGTTGCCTGAACGCACGGCGCCGCAGTATCGCGAATTGAAGCGCCTGCAGGCGGCCGCCGTTGCCGCGCCGGCGGATGCCGCCACCGCGGTCGCGCTTGCCAATGCCTACTACGCGCTCTCGCGTGCCGAAGGCGATCCGCGGTATCTCGGCTATGCGCAGGCGGCACTCGCACCCTGGTGGAAGGACGCGCAGGCACCCACCGGCGTGCTGGTCACCCGCGCGACGATCCTGCAGAGCAATCACGAATTCGACCGCGCGCTCGCGGACCTGACCACGGCGCTCGCGCGGGAGCCGAAGAACGGCCGCGCGCTGCTGGTGCGGGCGACGGTGCTCACCGTGCAGGGCAAGTATGTGGAGGCACGTGCTGATTGCCCCCGCCTCTTCGGCCTCGCGCCGGAGTTCTACGTGTTCGCGTGCCTCGCCGCCATCGACAGCCTGACCGGCAAGGCGGATGCGGCCACGGCGGCGCTCGATCGCGCGCTGGCCACACTTCCGGGCGACGACGTCTCCGGGCGCGCGTGGGGCGAGTCGCTGGCCGCCGAAATCGCCCACCGTCGTGGCGACAAGTCGGCGCAGCGGCGTTTCGCGGCGGCGCTTGCCGCCGACCCGCGCGACCTCTACACGCTCGGCGCGTACAGCGACTGGCTGCTCGATAACGGCCGCGCGGCGGAGGTGATCCCGCTGGTGAAGAACGAGGCGCGCGTGGACGCGCTGCTGCTGCTGCTCGCGCTGGCGCAGAAGGCGTTGCGACGGTCCGACGCCGAGGCGAGCATCGCCACGCTGCGCGCGCGCTTCGCCGCCAGTCGTGCGCGCGGCGACGTCGTGCACCGCCGGGAAGAGGCGCGCTTCGCGCTGCAATTGGCCGGCGATCCGCAGGCGGCGCTGCGGCTTGCAAAGGAAAACTGGAGCGTGCAGCGCGAACCCGCAGATTTGCGCGTGCTGGCCGAGGTGGCCGCCGCCGCCAACGATGCCGCGGCCGCGCAGACGGTGCGCGACTGGCTCGCGCACACCGGCCTCGAGTACGCGGCGGTGGCGGCGCTCGTGAGCGCAGGCAAGGGCCTCGCCAAATGATCGCGCGCCTGCTGCGGATGCTGGCGTTCGCCGCACTGCTCGTCCACGCCGCGGCGTCCGCGCACAAGCCCTCCGACAGCTACCTGACACTCGCCGTCGACGGCGCGACGATCAACGGCCAGTGGGACATCGCGCTGCGCGACCTTGATTTCGCGCTCGGCCTCGACGGCAACCAGGACGGCGCCATCACGTGGGGCGAGGTGAAGGCGAAGCATGCCGATATCGCGGCGTACGCGCTCGCCCGGCTCACGGTCGGGCCCGCGCACGGCGCCTGCGAACCGGTGGTGCGCGAGCAGTTGATCGACAACCACAGCGATGGCGCCTACGCGGTCCTGCGGTTCACCGTCACCTGCGCCGCGGCGCCCAAGTCACTCGCCGTCGGCTACCGGCTCTTCTTCGACGTCGATCCCCAGCATCGCGGCCTGCTCAACCTGTCGGCGCAGGGCGCGAGCCGCGCCGGTATCCTGAGCGTCGATGCGCCGGTGCAGCAATTCGTGCTGGCCGAGCTCTCCCGACGCGAGCAGTTCGCCGATTACCTGAAGGAAGGCGTGCTGCACATCTGGATGGGGTTCGACCACGTCCTGTTCCTGCTGTCGCTGCTGTTGCCCGCCGTGCTCGTCCGGTCGCTGGTGCCGGGCGCAACGTGGACCGGCGCGCCCACGTTCCGTCATGCGTTCTGGGACGTGTTCCGCGTGGTGACGGCCTTCACCGTCGCGCATTCGATCACGCTGTCGCTGGCGGCGCTCGGCGTCGTCAGCCTGCCGTCGCGCCTCGTCGAATCGGCGATCGCCGCGTCCGTCGTGCTGGCGGCGCTCAACAACGTGCGGCCGGTGGTGTTCGGCGGCCGCTGGATCATCGCGTTCGCCTTCGGTCTGATCCACGGCTTCGGCTTCGCCAGCGTGCTGGCCGACCTGGGCCTGCCGCGCGATTCGCTGCTGCTGGCGCTGGTGGCGTTCAACGTCGGCGTCGAGCTGGGGCAGCTCGCGATCGTTGCGGTGTTCCTGCCGATTGCCTATGCTCTGCGCGACACCTGGCTGTACCGGCGCGTCATCCTCGCCGGCGGCTCGCTGCTGGTGGCGGCACTGGCGGCGCTGTGGCTCGCCGAGCGCGCGTTCGACACGACGCTGCTGCCGGCGCTGAAATTCGGAACGTGAGGAAACCGGAGGCGCGATGGAACGCATCACGATGTCGATCGACGAATCGCTGCCGCGTGAATTCGACCAGCTGATCCACGACCGCGGCTACGCGAGCCGGTCCGAGGCGATGCGCGACCTGCTGCGCCGCGAAGTCGAGGCGCACCGCAAAGCGCGCGCGCAACGCACGCAATGCGTAGCCAACTTCTCGTACGTCTACAACCACCACGAGCGCAAGCTTTCCGAGCGGCACGACCAGCTGAACCTCGTCACCGTCAAGGTCGGCGACCGCCATTTCACGCTTGGCAGCCATCGGCACGCCGGGCTCCTGCATCTCATCCCGCGGTCCTGACGGGCAAGCTGCCAGGCAGCGCCGCAGGCTGAAATCCCTGTCGGCATACAATGCAGGACGACATCGAGGAGCGCCGGGATGATCAAGCTGATCGTCGCCATCAAGCGGCAGGCGGGAATGACCGCGGAGGACTTTCATCGGCATTGGCGGACGACGCATGCCGAGCTCGTCAGGGCCAATCCGGCGTCCAGGAAGTACATCCGGAAGTACGTGCAGTGCCACACGCTGCCGGGCGAATACGCCGGCGGGGACGTGGCCTTCGACGGCACTGCCGAGCTTTGGTTCGACAGCGTCGAGGACAAGGATCGTTTCTATAGCGATCCGGACTATCTCGCCCACGTCCGGCCCGACGAAAGCCGCTTTGCGGACATGACCGGGACCGTGTTTTTCGTGACCGCCGAGGAGACGGTGCTGTAGGCCGTTGGGCGAGGTCTGTGGACGTCCGCTGATGGTGAAGCGTCGAGTGACGCTGCACTCGATCGGCGCTCGACTGCCTTTCATCACTTCCCGTTGTGCGGACAGCGCGCGCAAAGGCATGAGTTCGACCGCAGGTGCCAACGCCTTAGGAGGCTGCGCTAAGGTCCCTGCCGAGCGCCCGCGACTTCCAGGAACAACGCCGGGTCGACCAGCGCACGATTCAGGCTGACCGCCCAGTGCAGGTGCGCGCCGGTCACGCGACCGGTGGCCCCGACCGCGCCCAGCACGTCGCCGCCGGCGAGACGATCGCCCGGTTTCACGTTGATGGCGTCCAAGTGGCAGTACATCGTCAGCAGACCACGCCCGTGGTCGAGCCACACGGTCTTGCCGTTGAAGAAGTAGTCGCCGGTGTCGATCACGCGGCCGGCGCCTGCGGCAACGACGGGTGCACCGATCGCGGCGGCGATGTCCATGCCGCTGTGCGGACTGCGCGCCTGGCCGTTGAAGATGCGGCGCAGGCCGAATGAGCTGGAGCGCGGCCCGGCGGTCGGCTGGCGCAGACGCAACGAGTCCGGGGTGGTGTCGCTCAACGTGGCCGCCACCTGGGCAAGGTGCGTTCGCTCGCGTTCGTAGCGCTCGATGTCCTGCCTGGACAGATCGACCTTGCCTGGCGCCACCGTGAGACGCTGCTCGGCATAACGCTTCGGGTCGATCACGAACCGCTGGCGCACATCGACCGCACCGGCGCGGCGAACGATGACTTCGCTCGTGCCAGGCTTGGCACCGAGCGCGATGCCCACGATCGCGGTCCACCGCGCCGCGTCGCCGACGACCAGCACGGGCATCGTGCCGACGCTTGCCTGCGGCGGCTCCTTCGAGGCCCCGAGGTCGATGACCGCCACGCCGCCAGGCACGCTTCGATGCTGCGGCAGGTCAACGGCCGCGGCACGCAGGGCGACAACGCACGCCGCGGCGACCAGCACGGCGCGCAGGAAGACACGGCAGGATCCGCTGCGCGGAGTCGATGGCTCCATGATTCGTCTTCGGGAAGTTTTGCAGCTTTCCGCGCAGCGGCGACGCAACGGGAGCGTTGCGCTTGAACGGTGCGGTACCGCGATGGCCCCGCCACGGCGCAGCCGCGGACGGCTAGCCGCAGGCGCCCGTATAGCCGCAGTCGGTGCAGAAGTCGCAGCCATCCTTGCGGATCAAGGCTTTGTTGCCGCACTCCGGACACTTCTTGCCGGGCAGCGTCTTGAGCTCGGTGCCGCGCGCCTGCTCGGCGGGCGGCACGGCGAGAATGCCCGCGTGCTCGATCGGGTAGCCCTGCTCGGTGAGGATGCCCAGCATCGCATAGCGGTGGATCATCAGCTGGGCGAGATAGGCAATCGTCGACGGATACGTCTGCGACTTGTTGGAGCCTGGCGTGCGCGCCATGAACGAGCCGTTCGGTTCGCCATAGTTCAGCAGCTTGCGCAGTTTCATGCCGATCCACGCGGGATCGTAGACACGCATGTCGAGCGACAGCGCCTTGCACAGCCCGTCCATCACGCGCGGGTATTCGCCGGACAGCCACATCGAATACGGCCGGCGCTGCCCGTCGGGCATCACCAGTTCCTTGAGGAACAGCACGAAGTCGTCGCCGGTGGCGTGATTCATCACGTCCACTGTCCACGACAGCGTGCCGTCGGGGCCGGCCTTCGGCTCCTTCGTGCCCATCAAGGCGTCGACGACGGGGGTCTTGCCCTCGCCTTCCTCGGCGAACGCGCCGAGTTCGTTGCAGCGGTAGCGGATGAGCTTGGCGAATCCCGACACGAGGCTCGGCACGCGGACGCGGCGTCCGTCGGGCGGCATCGCCATCTCGAAACCGTCGTCACCGCTCGCCTTCTGCAACGCCAGGAGTTTCATGTCGAGCCATGCGCGATCATCGGTGCGCATGTCCATCGACAGCGTCTTGGCGATAGCACCCAGGCCCCGCGGCTGCTCGGCGCCGTTGATCCACACTTCGAACGGATACGAGCGGCCGTCGTCGATGTGGCCGATGAAGATGGCGAAGTCCCCCAGCGGGTGGCGGACAACGTACGTCCAGCACGGATTGCCGTTCGACAGTTCCGGACGGCCGGGCCAGCGCAGGCTGGACAGCGGCGGCTGATGCGCGCGGTCCAGGCGGATGCGCCGGTCGGGATCGGCGGTGTCGAAGTCCTGCGGCTCGCCGGCAGGCGCAGCGGCGGGCGCGACTTCGAGCACCGCGCCCAGCAGGCTGTTCGGGCGATACGTCGCGATGCCCTTCAGGCCGGCCTTCCACGCTTCGAAATAGAGATCCTTGAACGCCTCGAACGGATAATCGACGGGGACATTCACCGTCTTGCTGATCGCGGTGTCGATGAAAGGCTGCACCTCCGCGTTCATCAGCATGTGATCGCGTGCGCTCATCTCGAGTGCGTTCACGAACGCGGACGGCAGCATCGCGCGGCGCGTGCCGTCGCTGTCGGTCCACACGGTGCCCGGCGTCCGCGACTGCGCGGCATCGAAAGGCACGAGGTCCACCGCGTCGTCGATGCCATGCAGGTGCTTGTACAGGCGGTACGCGTGGTCCTCGACCAGGTACTCCTTCATCGTGTCGTCGGGCATCCGCTTCTTGCGCCGGTAGAACCAGCTGAACGCGGGCTCGATGCCATTGGACGCGTTGTCCGCGAAGGCGAGCGAAATGGTACCCGTCGGCGCGATCGACAGCGTGTGGCTGTTGCGGATGCCGTGCGCGCGAATCTCGGCCTGGATGGCATCGGGCAGCCTCGAGGCGAAGCGCGGCGCCGCGAGATACTGGTCGACGTCGAGGCGCGGGAACGAGCCCTTCTCGCGGGCGATCGCCACTGACGAAAGGTAGGCGGCGTCGCGCATCTCCTCCGCGATGCGGGCGGCCATTTCGCGGCCCTCCGCGGAGTCGTAGCGAAGGTTGAGCTCGATCAGCGCGTCGCCCAGGCCCGTGAAGCCCAGTCCGACGCGACGCTTGTCCATCGCCTCCTGCTTTTGCTGCGGCAGCGGCCAGGCCGTCACGTCGAGCACGTTGTCGAGCATGCGGACGCCGACGGCGACCGCGGCGGCGAAACCGGCGAAGTCGAACGACGCGCCGGTCATGAACGGCTCGCGCACGAAGCGCGTGAGGTCGACGCTGCCCAGGTCGCAGCACCCGTACGACGGCAGCGGCTGCTCGCCGCAGGGGTTGCAGGCTTCGATCGCCTCGCAATACGACAGGTTGTTGTCGCGGTTCATGGCGTCGATGAACACCACGCCCGGCTCGGCGTGGTCGTACGTCGACGCCATGATCTGGTCCCACAGCACGCCGGCGCGCACCGTCCGGTACACCCAGGCGCCGTCGTCGCGCCGATGGGCGCCGGCCGCGAGGAGATCGGGCGCCGGCGGCGCCTTGTGTATGAGCTGCCACGGCGCGTTGTCGCGCGCGGCGGCGACGAAGGCATCGGTCACCGCGACCGACAGGTTGAAGTTCGTCAGCCGGCCGTCGTCCTTGGCATGGATGAACGCCTCGATGTCCGGATGATCGCAGCGCAGGATGCCCATCTGGGCACCGCGGCGCGAGCCTGCGGACTCCACCGTCGCGCAGCTCTGGTCGAACACGCGCATGTAGGACACCGGCCCGCTGGCGCGGCTGTCGGTGCCCCTGACGTGCGCGCCCTGCGGGCGGATGGCCGAGAAATCGTAGCCGACGCCGCCGCCGCGGCGCATCGTCTCGGCCGCCTCGGTGAGCGCGGCGTCGATGCCGATGCCGTTCTCGTCGCCGGAAATGCTGTCGCCGACAGGCTGTACGAAGCAGTTGATCAGCGTCGCCTTCAAGTCCGTGCCGGCGGCGGAGTTGATGCGCCCGCCGAGGATGAAGCCGTTCTGCTGGGCCTCGAGGAACGCCTGCTCCCACTGTTCGCGTTGCTGGGGCGCCTCGACCGCGGCGAGCGCGCGGGCGACGCGGCGCCGCACGGCGTCGATGTTCCGCTCGGTGCCCTTCGCGTACTTCTCGAGGAGCACCTCCTCGGAAATCGACTGCGGAGCCATGGCGGCGGATGCGGCCGGATGGAGGGTCTTGGGATCGTCGAGTTTCATGGCCATTCCCGGTTGCGGCAGCTGGCGATCGTGCCAAGGGTTACTTCAATGCGTCGGACCCGCATTTTCTCACGACCCGAATTGCACCTCCACATCGGCCTCATCGGCAGCACGCCTCCATGAAATTCTTCGATCCCGGGAGGTCACAGCCTGCCGGATGCACCGGCGGTCGCGCCTCCATCGGCGTACCGGACAGCGCGAAGGACCCTCTCCGGTCCTTCCGCATCGTCCACCGCCGGACAGCGTAGCAGCGCGGATTCGCGCTTCGTTTGAGAAATGTCATTAAGAACGTTCCACGCGAGACCTGTCGCCACGACGGGCAGCTTGGCGGCTACGGGTCCGGGGCCGGGGAGGCGGGCGCCGGTACGACGCGCCTTAAGACGACGGCAGCGCAATGCCGCGGAGCGCGAACATCCCGTCGCGCATCGTCCGGTCCAGCAGCTTGGCCGCATTGTAGATCGCGGTGATCGTCGGCGTGGGCACGCCGGCGAGCCGGCCCAGTTCCGCCACCGATCCCACGAGCGCGTCGATTTCGAGCGCGCGCCCGGCCTCCACGTCCTGCAGCATCGACGTCTTGTGCTTGCCGACTTTCGCCGCGCCATCGATGCGGCGATCCAACGTCACGCGGAACGCGATGCCGAGTTGTTCGGCGACGGCCTGCGCCTCGCGCATCATCTGTGCCGCGAGCTCGCGTCCGTGCGGGTCAAGGCAGATGTCGACGAGCGTCGCGTGCGTCAGTGCGGAAATCGGATTGAACGTCAGGTTGCCCCAGAGCTTCAACCAGATCTCGGCACGGATATTGTCCAGGACCGGGCACTTCAATCCGGCACCGACGAAGACGTCCGCCACCGCCTGTATGCGCGGGGTGGCCGAGCCGTCGAGCTCGCCCAACGGAAAGCGGTCGCCTTCGATGTGGACGACGGTGCCGGGACCGGTGAGTTCGGTCGCCGGGTACACGACGCAGCCCAGGATGCGCGATGCGGGTATGGCGTCCTTGACGACGCCGCCCGGGTCGACGGATTCCACCGTACGCCCGGCAAGCGCGCCGCCATGGCCGTGGAAATACCAGAATGGAATGCCGTTCTGCATGGGAATCACGACGGTGTCGTCGTGATAGAGCGGCGCGAGCTCGCCGGCCACGGCGGCGACCTGATGCGCCTTGAGCGCGAGCACGACGACGTCGAAGCGGCCGGCGGCTGCATAGTCGTCGGTCGCCCTGGCGGACGCCGTGTCGACGCGGCCGTCGCGGTAGTACACGCGCACGCCGCCCGCGTTGATGGCCGCGAGATTCCTGCCGCGGGCGATGAACACGACTTCGTTGCCGGCGAGCGCCAGCCGGGCCCCGACGAAGCCGCCGATGGCACCAGCGCCAATGACACAGATACGCATGACGGCGTCCACCCTTCGCTGACGCTAACGAACCCGGATGGCGCGGTAGCGCGGACGCCAGAAAAACGATGCGTCGCCACCCCATGATACCGGGCGCCGTCCCCGGCGCCCGGGGGACCACGCATGCCTGCGTGCCGAAGTGGGCACGTATGCCCGCGCGCCGAAGTGGGCGCGACGGGCTACATCGTGCCGGTGGCGTAGGTGGGCGCCAGCACCTCCGGCGCCGCCGCATCCTGCGAAGGCTCGAGCATCGTGATGCGCCACAGCGTGCGCGCGTCGTCGGGATCGATGAGCGTCGCCGAATGCAGCAGCGACGCGTTGTCCCAGACGACGATATCGCCCACGCCGTACTTGAAGCGCAGCTGGTACCTGGGTTGGGTCGAGTGTGCGGCGAGTTCGTCGAGCAGGTTCCGCGCTTCGTCCTCCGGCATGCCGACGATCCCGAACGAGCTTCCGGACACCGCGTACAGCGCCTTGCGGCCGGTGACCGGATGCGGGCGCGCCACCTTGTGCGTGATCACCGGCATCTTCGCTTTCTGCCCGTCGGTGAGCACCGAGGCGACGGTCCGGCTCTTCTCGTCCTGGTCGTTGCGGTTGCCGTAGTGGTGGATCGCGTACAGCGGCTCGATGCGCCTTTTCATCGCGTCGGGCAGGTCATCGTACGCGGCCTGCTGGTTGGCGAACAGCGTATCGCCGCCGACCTTGGGCACGACGCGCGAGTAAAGCGTTGTCGCGCGCGCCGGCACCTGCAGGTACGAGTAATCGGTGTGGAAGTACGACCCCGCATCCTGCAGGCCGGTGGGCTTGCCGTCTTTTTTGACGTTGGACAGGATGAGGATGTTGGAATCCTCAGGATGGTGGAACTGGTCGATCACGTGCGGCTGCGGCGGCCCGATGCGGCGGGCGAACGCGATGAACTGTGCGGCCGACAAGTCCTGCGCGCGCAGTGCCAGCACCTGGTGCGCGTAGAACGCGCGCTCGAGCTCGGCGAAGTCCGAGTCGGACAGCGGCTGCGCGAGGTCGACGCCGCGGGCTTCGATGCCGAAGCCCGCGGACAGCGGCGTGAATGGGGGCATGGCGGACTCCTGCCGGGTTCTCTGGTGGTCGCCGCGCGCCCGTTGGACAAGCGCGGCCGGGAGGGCAATGATAGGAGGACCGTCATTGTCGCGCCAGTCTTCCGCGCCATGAACATGCTCTGCCGGCTGCTCCTGTCCGCGCTGTTGGTCGCGCCCGTCCTTTCGTCGGCGCAGGACCCGTTCGCGGAGAGGCGCGAGCGCCTGGTGCGGCTGATCGAGGCCGAGGCGCGCGCCACGGCGGCGGACACCGGCCGCGCGCGCCTGAACGATACGGTCGTCCGGGCGCTGTCGCGCGTGCCGCGGCACCGCTTCGTCCCGCCCGACCTGGTCGACGCCGCCTATCTCGACCGCCCGCTGCCCATCGGCATGGGACAGACGATCTCGCAGCCGTTCATCGTGGCGCTGATGACGGATCTCGTCGATCCCGCCCCTGGCGCGCGCGTGCTGGAAGTGGGCACCGGCTCCGGCTACCAGGCCGCGGTGCTGGCGGAAGGCGTCGCGCAGGTCT
>JBDTNR010000034.1:0-14258 GCA_039933655.1 Betaproteobacteria bacterium
AGATTGTGATTCATCACGTCCGGCGGCGCGGCCTCGAGGATCGCGAGCGCGCGATCGAGCCGGCCGCGGAAATCCGGCACCAGCACTTCGATCTGCGTGGAAGGCGACCGCTCGCGCGTCGCGCGGATGCAGTCGACGAAGTGCAGGGCGCCGCCGTCGCGCAGGTCATCGCGGTCGACGCTGGTGATCACGACGTACTTGAGCTTCAGCGCAGCGATCGTCCGCGCGAGATTCAAGGGCTCGTCGGTGTCGAGCGGCAGCGGCCGGCCGTGGCCGACGTCGCAGAAAGGGCAGCGCCGCGTGCAGATGTCGCCCATGATCATGAACGTCGCCGTGCCCTTGCCGAAGCATTCGCCGATGTTCGGGCACGACGCTTCCTCGCACACGGTGTGCAGCTTGTGCTCGCGCAGGATCTGCTTGATCTCGGCAAAACGCGGCGACGACGACGCGCGCACGCGGATCCACTCCGGCTTCTTCAGCATCTCCGCGGCCACGACCTTGATCGGGATGCGCGCGGTCTTGGCGTCGCCCTTGTGCTTGATGCCCGCGGCGTTGGCGGGAACGGCGGGGACGACGGCAGGTGGCAAGGTATCGTGGCTCATGATCGGGTCAGGTGCGCGGCCAGGATCGGCGCCAGCTCGGCGCCCGCCGACGCCACGGTGCGCGCGACACCGAGATCGGCCAGCTGCGTGACGGCGAGGCCCGGATAGCCGCAGGGGTCGATATCGGCGAACGGCGAGAGGTCCATCGCGACGTTCACCGCAAGCCCGTGATACGTGCAGCCATTGCGCACCTTGAGTCCGAGCGCGGCGATCTTCGCTTCGCTGCCCGCGGCGATCAGGTAGACGCCCGGCGCTGCCGGCTTGCCGTATGCCGCAAGCCCCATCGTGGCCAGCCATTCTATCACCGCGCCCTCGAGCCTCCGGACCATGTCGCGGACGCCTAAATGCGCGCGCTTCAGGTCGATCAGCGCATACGCGACGAGCTGGCCTGGCCCGTGATACGTGACCTGGCCGCCGCGGTCGACCTTGAGCGCCGCGATGCCGTTGTCGCGCAGCAGATGCTCGCGCCGTCCCGCCAACCCGAGCGTGTAGATCGGCGGATGTTCGGTCAGCCAGATCTCGTCAGGCGTCCGTTCGTCGCGGCGCGCCGTGAACTCCTGCATCGCGCGCCATGTCGCGGCGTAATCGGTGGCGCCCAGCGCGCGGATCGCCGGCCCGCGTGCAAGTTCGGACAGCGCATTCATTGCTGCCACAGGGATTGCGCAGCGAACTCGTGCGCTTGCGTCTGCAGCGCGTCGGCGCGCCGCCAGACGACACGTTCGCGCGTCACCGACAGCATCCACGTCTGCGTGTCGGTCGGCGACGGCCGCGCGAAGGCGCGCGGCGACAGCAAGGCGCAACACCCGCCATGCCGCGGATCGCGCACCGATTCGTAGCGGATCGCGCCTACCGCCGCCTCGCGCGCGACGACGCCGAAGCGCTGGCAACCGCCGTAGTCGGCGGCATCCGTCCACAGCGGACGATCGCGGTCGAAGGGCGGCTGGCGCAGGTCGACGGCCGTCGTGTCCACCCGCGACCGGAACACTGTCTGCGGCCGCACCGGCATCGCCTGCAGCGCGGGCGTGTCGAGCAGATGGCGCCACCGCCAGTAGCCCAGTTCCGCGCAGGCGGTGCGGACTTCGTCGGCGCCGTAGAAGACGCCCGGATCGTTCGGACCGCGAAAGCGCGAGCCGCGCGGCGGCGGCGGATAGCGAAACGGCGTGAACAACAGGTAATGCAGGCGCTGCGCGCCGTCCGGCAGCGGCGGCTTGCCCTCGTCCAGCAGCCGCTCGAGCGTCGTCTGCTCGTCGAGCGTGTCGACGAGCGCCATCGTGGCGACCACGTGTTGCGCTTCCACCGCGCGCCACAACGGGACACGCAGTGGTCTCGCTTCAGAGGCGACCGCGCGCGGCGTCCAGGTACGCGACGACACGCACCATTCCTTCGACCGAGTGCATGAGCTCCGCCGGGCGGCCGCCGAGCGCGAGGTTGGGACTGCCGAGCCACTGGCGCGCCGACTCCTCGTGCCCCCACAGCGCATCGAGAGAGCGGAACATTCGCACGAACAGCACCGCCAGCTCCCATTCCTTGGCGTGTTCCCGCGCCAGCAGATACTTGCCGGCGAACAGCCGCGACGCCGTCGCCTCGGAAACGCCCAAGACGGCGGCTACGCCGCGCTGCGGCAGGCCGAGCAGCCGGGCGGCGCGTACGACGGCGCGGCTCAAGACGGTGGCGTCGGACGCCGGCGCCGGCGTCCGCGCCGCCGTTACCGCAACGCGGGCGGGGACGGCATTCATGAGCAATAATTCATTATTTATTTTGCTACAGAAACACCACGCTCGTCAACCGCCGGGATGGCGGCAGCCGCACGTCACAGCACCATCTTCACCATCGGATGCGCGACCAGCTCGCGATAGAGGTTGTCCAGCTGCTCGCGCGAGTTCGCGTTGACCGTCGCCGTGACCGACAGCCAGTTGCCCTCCTTCGACGCGCGCATTTCGAGCGACGCCGGATCGAAGTCGGGCGCGTGGCGGCAGACGATCCCGGTCACCGCCTGGGCGAAGCCGTCCTGCGTGCGGCCCATGATCTTGATCGGGAACACGCAGGGGAACGTGAGCGCCGACGCGCGCTCTTCGGCGTGCAGCGCGTCGATGGCAGGTTCGGGCTTGTTCATGGCGTTCTCCGTGGCGAGGGACCATCGCTATCTATGGGCGCGGCGGCGCGGACGCAACGTCCCGGCCTCCGCTGGCCGCGCCGGACCCGCGGGCGTGGCTCGCAGGCCAGCAGAATGCCGTCTTACCGCGCCGGGCCGTAGATGTAGTCGCGCGTCAGCGGATGCGGCAGGCGGCCGTCCGCCAGCGGCTTCCCGGCGAGCAGCTGCCACAGCGAGAGCCAGCCGCGGTCGAATGCATGCGCGGATCCGGCCATGTAGATGCGCCAGATCCGGTACCGTTCTTCACCGACTTCGTGCCGCGCCTCGTCCTCGCGCGCCTCCAGGCGATCGACCCACGCCCACAATGTCTTCGCGTAGTGCTCGCGCAGCGCCTCGGCGTCGACGAGCTCCAGCCCTTCGCCCGCCATGCCTTCGACGACGCGGCACACGTGAGTGAGCTCGCCGCCGGGGAAAACGTACTCCTCGACGAATTCGCCGATGCCGCTGCCCAGGCTGTCGGCCGCCAGCGTGTTGTGAGTGATGCCGTGGTTGAGCACCATGCCGCCGGGTTTCAGCAACCGGTGGATCTTGCCGAAGTAGACGCCGAAGCGGCGGACGCCGACGTGCTCGAACATGCCCACGCTCGCAATCTTGTCGTAGCTCGCGTCGTCGGGGAGATCCTGGTAGTCGCGCAATTCGACGCGCACGCGGCCCGCGAGTCCGCGCGCCGCGATTTCGCGGCCGACGTGCTCGAACTGGTTTCGCGACAGCGTGATGCCGTGGGCATCGACGCCATACCGCTCGGCGGCATGGAGCAGCAGCGCGCCCCAGCCGCAACCGATGTCCAGGAAACGCTCGCCGGGAGCCAGCCGCAGCTTGCGACAGATATGGTCGAGCTTCGCCTCCTGCGCGGCGTCGAGCGTGGCCGCGTCGTCGCAGAAATAGGCGCACGAGTACACCATCCGCGTGTCGAGCCAGATGCGGTAGAACGCATTGGAGACGTCGTAATGGTGCGCGATGTTGCGCTGGTTGTTGCGACGCTGATGGACGAATGTCTTCCACCGGGTGCGGATCCGGTCGTGGCCATGCGATACGGCGCCCACCATCAACTCGGCGATGCCGAGCATGCGCCGGGCGCTGCCGGTGAAATCGAGATCGCCGTGGACGTAGGCGCGGGCGAGCGACCCGAGCGCGGGCGACGCCAGCGCCCGCAGGCCCTTCCACGACCGCGCGACGATCTCGACTGCGGGCGCCGGCGACAGCGGCACGCGCGCGCCATCCGGCAACACGAGTGTGATCGGCAGATCCCGCCCGCCGTAGCGATCCGTGATGATCCGTTGCAGCACTTGCGCCATGGCCTTATGGGAATCGAGTCGGACGGAGTCGAACCCGCGGGCGCCGGACGCCAGCCCCGCACGAAAAGTGTAGCAAGTCTCGGCGGCGATGGGGAGTATCTCCCGCGCGACCGCTTTGACAGTGCCGGATATCACCCCTACCATCGCCGCACCCGTCATCGTCGGCCCGCCGCCCGAGAGGCCGGTCCGTCCCCCATGCCTGCTTCCAGTTCCGTGCCAGCATCTCCGCAGGCCTTCGACGCACGCCAGTTCCGCGACGCGCTGGCGCAGTTCGCCACCGGCGTCACCGTCATCTGCGCGCGGGCGGGCGACGGCCGTTACGTCGGCTTCACCGCCAACTCGTTCAACTCCGTCTCCCTCGATCCGCCGCTCGTGCTGTGGAGTCTCGCGCGTCGTTCGGCGAGCCTCGCCGCGTTCGAGGCCGTCGACCGATACTCGGTCAACGTGCTTTCGGCAACACAGGTCGATCTCGCGCGCCGGTTTTCGCGGCCGCATGCCGACCGCTTCGCCAGCGTCGATTTCCGCATGGGCTGGGCGGACGCGCCGCTGATCCACGGCTGCGTGGCCTGGTTCGAGTGCCGCCACCATTCGCGCCAGCGCACCGGCGACCATGTCGTGTTCGTCGGCGAGGTCGTCACCTGCGAGCGCACGACCGGGCGCGGGCTCGTGTTCCACCACGGGCACTTCGGAACGACGGTGGCCTTGCCGGAAGGCTAAACGCGCCGTTTGCGACAATGGATCGACCGTCCACCCGTTACCGGCGGCCGTTCCCGGCGCCTCGGCGCCTCCATGTGCAAGCGGTTCCCGGTCGGTCAGGCCGGCGCCATCGCGTGCGGCTTCCTCGCCTGGAACTCGGCCCACATCCTGCGGAACACCGGGCCCGGCCGGCCGCCGCCGAACGGCTGGCCGTCGACGGTCGTGATCGCCAGCACTTCCTTCGTCGACGACGACAGCCACATCTCGTCGGCGGCGAGCGCCTCGGCCCTCGGCACCGGCCGCACCGACAACGGCACGCCGATGTCGCGCGCGAACTCCATCGTCGCGTCGTAGGTGACGCCCGGCAGGATCAGATTGTCCTTGGGCGGCACGATGATCGTGCCGTCCCTGACGATCAGCACGTTCGATGCCGACGCTTCGGTCAGGAAGCCATCGCGGAACATCACGGTCTCGACCGCGCCCCGCTCGGCGGCCAGCTGCCGCATCAGCACGTTACCCAGCAGCGAGATCGTCTTCAGGTCGCAGCGATGCCAGCGGTTGTCGTCCGCCGTCACGACGGCCACGCCGTTGTCCACCTGCTCGCGCGTCGGTGTCGCCAACGGATTGCTCATCATGAACACCGTCGGCGACACGTCCTTCGGAAAAGCGTGGTCGCGCTTGGCAACACCGCGCGTCACCTGGAAGTAGACGCCCTGATCGGCGAAAGACTGGCGCGCGACGAGGTCGCGGATGATCGCCTCCCATTGCGCATCGGTGTGCGGATTCACGAGCCCGATGCCGTCCATGCTCCGCTTCAGACGCGCGAGATGATGCGGCAGCCGGAACGGCTGGCGGTCGTAGACGGGTACGAGCTCGTACACACCGTCGCCGTAGATGAAGCCGCGGTCCAGCACCGAGACCTGCGCATCGGCGACCGGGAGGAACTTGCCGTTCAGATAGACGATCTGGTCCACATCGATCATGCACTCACTCCTGGCAATCTGCTGTTCAGTTCTTCCGGAACCACAGCCGTATGGTGTCCCACGTGCGGCCGATGAGGCTCGCCGGCGCGACCTCCTCCAGCGCGATCATTGGAAACTCCGCGACCGACTTGCCTTCGAGCGCCACCTTGACGGTGCCCACCCGCTGGGCGCGCGCGATCGGCGCGACCAGCGGCTCCTGCGCCTGCATCGTCAGCGACAGCTTGTCGGCCTTGCCCTTCGGCAGCGTCAGGTAGCGATCGGCGAGAAATCCCGCCGGCACCTCGGACGCCGCGCCCTTCCAGACGCGCAGCGTAGTCACCTGCTTGCCCGACTGGTAGAGCTGGACGGTGTCGAACGCCTGGAAGCCCCAGTTCAGCAGCTTCTGCGCCTCTGAAGCACGCGCCGCGTCCGAGCTCGCCCCCAGCACGACGGCCAGCACGCGGCGGTCGCCGCGCAGCGCGGAGGCGACGAGGCACCAGCCGGCGGCTTCGGTATGGCCCGTCTTCACGCCGTCGACGTGCGGGTCGGTCCACAGCAGGCGATTGCGGTTAGGCTGCGTGATGTTGTTGTAGCGGAATTCCTTCTGCGCGTAGAACGGGTAGTACTCGGGATAGTCGCGGATCAGCGCGGCGGTGAGCTTCGCCACGTCCGCGGCCGTCGAGTAGTGCTGCGGATTCGAGAGCCCCGTCACGTTGGTGAAGTGGCTGTTCGTCATGCCGAGCCGCTGGCCTTCCGTGTTCATCTTCGCGACGAACGCGTCCTCGGTGCCGCCGACGAGCTCGGCCAGCGCGATCGACGCGTCGTTGCCCGACTGCACGATCATCCCGCGCAGCAGCTCGTCGACCGAGACGGCGCGGCGCGGTTCGATGAACATCCGCGAACCCTCCGCGCGCCACGCCCGTTCCGAGACGTTCACCATCTGCGACGGCACGATCGTCTTGGCGCGCAGTGCCTCGAAGACAAGATATGCCGTCAGCAGCTTGGTCAGCGACGCGGGATCACGGCGCTCGTCGGCGTTGGCCGCCGCGAGCGTCTGCCCGCTGGCGACATCGACGATAAGCCAGGAGGCCGCGGCAATCGCGGGCGCCGCAATGCCGGCGGGCGGCGTGGTCGCCACCGGCGGTGGCACCTGGGCCCGCGCGGGCAGCACGCTCACGAGCGCCGCGGCGAGCAGCAATGCGCCAATGGGAGGAACGGATGCGATGCGGGACATGGACGATGCGCGAAAACGCATGATTATACGGGCGCGGCGGCGCCCCGCCCCGATTAGGCGCGCCGCGCGCGGGCGCGGCTACCAGGGATCGATCGACAGGTAGCCGACGATCTCGCCCGTCGTACGATCGACGATCGCGGCGAAATCCTTGTTGCGCGCCTTGACGGGCACATAGCCCAGGCTGCGCCCGCCGGCAGCGTGCGCGGTCGCGAACACGCTGACCTGATCCGCCGCCGCCTGGTCGCGCCGCGCCAGCGCGGCCAGCGGGCGCGTGACGCTGGCGACCCGGGCCGTGGCCTGTGCGTACGGCACATAGAGGTGCGGCAGGTCCCGCAGGTCGTGGCCGCCGAGCATCGCATCGAGCGCGATCTTTGCCTTGTCCGCGGGATCTGCCGGAGGATTCGCCGCCACCACGCGCGGACCCGTCAGCGGCAACCGCCGGAACTGCGCGTCCGCGCGCACCAGCGAGTCCGCGTCGATGGCATTCGCCGCGACCGTTTCGAAACGATCGTTGACGAAAACGTTGTAGGCGGGACGCGCATCGAACATGATGTAGCCGCCGTAGGCGAGCGCGGCGATCTGCAGCGCGGCGATCGCCATCAGGTCGTACTTGAGGCGCGGCTTCGCGGTGTCGAAGACGATCAGCGTGATGAGCGGACCCAGGATCACGTCGACGCCGATCAGCAGGCGCAGCAGCACTTCGCCACCCATCGCCGAGAAATAAGGCGCCGGATACCAGACCACGACCACGAGCGTGACGATGACGAGCGCGATGAAGGCGCTGACGGCAAGGTGGATGAGCGAGGCCTTCCAGCGATTGAGTGACTGCAGCGTCATGGAACGTTGGTATTCCTTGGAGCGCGGCGCCTAAGGTGTGCAGGCAATCGCGACGCGTGGCTTCTTCAGGGTCGGGCGCGCTACCCCGACCGTGTAAACGCAAAATCCACGCCAGGCTTGCGGCCGGCGATCATGTCGGCAAGCGCGCGGCCTGATCCACAGGCCATCGTCCACCCGAGCGTGCCGTGGCCGGTGTCGAGATAGAGATTGCGGTATCGGGTGGCGCCCAGCAGCGGCACATTCGATGGCGTGGCAGGGCGCAAACCGGTCCAGAACTGGGCGCTCCCGCGATCGCCGGCATCCGGGAAGAGCGCGAACGTGCGGTTGACCAGCGCGTCGCAGCGGACGAGGTTCAAATCCTTGCTGTACCCGGAAAGCTCGGCGGTCCCCGCGACGCGCAGCCGATCACCTAGCCGCGTGAATACGATTTTCCATGCAAGATCGGTGAGCGACACCGTCGGCGCGCCGCGATGCCCGTCGATGGCGATGGTGGCGGAATAGCCCTTGGCCGGATACACGAGGCACGGCACGCCGAGCGGCTGCAGCAGGAACGGACTGTAGCTGCCGAGCGCCATTACGTACGCATCGGCGGACAGGATTTCCTTGCGGTGCTCCTCGTTGACGCAGCGCACGCCCGTCACCGCGCGATCGTCGGCCGTCAGCGAAACGACTGCCATGTTCCAGCGAAACGCAACACCGCGCGCCGCACCCATCCGCGCGAGTTCCTGCGTGAACTTTTGCGCATCGCCGGACTCGTCGCTCGCGGTGAAAATGCCGCCCGCGAGCCGGTCGCGGCATGCCGCGAGCGCGGGTTCGATCGCGATGCACTCGTCGACGGACTTCACGTCGCGGTCGCAACCGAACTGGCGCATCAGCGCCGCCGCCCGCACGCCCTGTTCGAACTCGCGCGGATCGGTATAGAACGACAGGATGCCGCGTTCGAGGTGGTCGTACGCGATGCCCGTCTGCGCGCGCAGTTCCTTCAGGCAGTCGCGCGAGTAGAGCGCAAGGTTCAGGCACTGGATCGTGTTGCGGCGCGTGCGCGACGGAAGGCATTCGAGCAGGAACTGCAGCCCCCACCGCCATTGCCGCGGATCGAGGCGCAGCCGGAACAGCAGCGGCGCATCCTCCCGTCCCAGCCACTTGTAGATCTTCGCAGGCGCCTCGGGATTGGCCCACGGTTCCGCGTACGACGCTGAAATCTGCCCTCCGTTGGCGAACGACGTTTCCAGCGCGGGGCCTTCGTGGCGGTCGACGACCGTCACCTCGTGCCCGTCCTGCGCGAGATACCACGCGGCGGTGACGCCCACCACGCCCGCCCCCAGCACCAGCACGCGCATCAGGAGACCTTGCCGTCGGACGCGTAATCGGCGAGCGGGATGCAGCTGCAAAACAGATGACGATCGCCGTGGACGTTGTCCACGCGGGCCACTGGCGGCCAGTACTTCGCCGTCCTTTGCGCGGGCGACGGATAGCCGGCGACGCTGCGCGCGTAGTGATGCGTCCACACGTCGGCCGTCAGCGCCGCCGCCGTGTGCGGCGCGTTCTTCAGTGGATTGTCGGCGCGATCGAGGTCGCCCGTCTCGACGGCGCGGATCTCGCGCCGGATCGCGATCATCGCGTCGATGAAGCGATCGAGCTCGGCCTTCGACTCGGATTCCGTCGGCTCCACCATCAGCGTGCCGGCGACGGGGAAGCTCATCGTCGGCGCATGGAAGCCATAGTCGATCAGCCGCTTGGCAACGTCCTCCGCCTCGATGCCGGACGTCGCCTTCAGCGGCCGCAGGTCGAGGATGCATTCGTGCGCGACGAGTCCGCCGGGTCCCGAGTACAGCACCGGGTAGTGCGGCGCGAGCATCCGCGCGATGTAATTCGCATGCAGTATCGCGCTCTCGGTCGCCGCACGAAGGCCCGTTGCGCCCATCATCGTCACGTACATCCACGAGATGGGCAGAATCGACGCGCTGCCGTAGGGCGCGGCGGCGACCGGGCCGATCCTGCCCGCGGCGGCAGCGCCGCCGGTCGGCATTTCCCCTCGCCCGCTTGCGGAAGAGGAGGAAGGCGCGAGGGCAAAGTGTCCCGGCAGGAACCGCGCGAGATGCGCCTTCACCGCCACGGGCCCCACGCCGGGTCCGCCGCCGCCGTGCGGAATACAGAACGTCTTGTGCAGGTTCAGGTGCGACACGTCCGCGCCGAAATGCCCGGGCGCGGCAAGGCCGACCAGCGCGTTCAGGTTCGCGCCGTCGACGTACACCTGCCCTCCGTGCGCGTGCACGATGTCGCAGATCCGCCGGATGCCTTCCTCGAACACGCCATGCGTCGACGGATAGGTGACCATGATCGCCGCGAGGTCCGGCGCATGCGCCTTCGCCTTCGCCTCGAGATCGAATAGATCTACGTTGCCGGCCTCGTCGCAGGCGACGACGACGACCTGCATGCCCGCCATCTGCGCCGACGCCGGATTCGTCCCGTGCGCCGACGCCGGAATCAGGCAGACGCTTCGGTGTGCTTCGCCGCGGCTCGCGTGATACGCACGAATCATCAGCAGTCCGGAGTATTCGCCTTGCGATCCCGCGTTGGGCTGCAGCGAAACGGCGTCGTAGCCGGTAGCCGCGCACAGCATCTGCTCCAGCTCGCGCACCAGCGTGCGATAGCCTTCGGCCTGATCGGCCGGCACGAACGGATGCAGCGCGCCGAACTCAGGCCACGTGATCGGGATCATTTCCGACGTCGCGTTGAGCTTCATCGTGCAGGAGCCCAGCGGGATCATCGCGCGGTCGAGCGCCAGGTCGCGGTCGGCGAGCCGCCGCAGGTAGCGCAGCATTTCCGTCTCCGACCGGTAGCGGTGGAACACCGGGTGCGTGAGGAACGGCGACGTGCGCGCGAGGCCGGGAGCGAACTCGTCAGTCGCGGCGGCGTCGTCGAAGTCGTCAACGCCGAAAGCTACGCTGGCATCGTTGAAGATCGCCCAGATGCGTTCGACATCCTGCCGCGTCGTCGTCTCGTCGAGCGAGATGCCGAGCGTGGAGGCGTCGATGCGGCGGAAGTTGACTCCCTGCGCGACGGCGCGCTCGGCGATCGCCCGCGTCGCGTCACCGGTCCGCACGGTGATCGTGTCGAAGTGCGAGACGGTAGGCACGGCAAAGCGCAGGCGTTCTAGCCCCGCCTTCATGATCGCCGTGAGCCGGCGCACGCGGCGCGCGATCCGCACCAGGCCCTCGGGACCGTGGTAGACCGCATACATGCCGGCGATGACGGCGAGCAGCACCTGCGCCGTACAGATGTTCGACGTCGCCTTTTCGCGGCGGATGTGCTGCTCGCGCGTCTGCAGCGCCAGCCGGTACGCCGGATCGCCGCGGGCATCGACCGTGACGCCGACTAAGCGTCCGGGCATCGACCGCTTGTGCTCGTCGCGCGTCGCGAGATAGCCGGCGTGCGGGCCGCCATAGCCCATGGGCACCCCGAAGCGCTGGGTGGAACCGACCACCGCATCGGCGCCCCATTCGCCCGGAGGTGTCAGAAGCGTCAACGCCAGCACGTCGGCGGCAACGATGACAAGCGCGCCACGAGCGTGCAGGTCCGCCGTCAGCGTGGCGTAGTCGCGGACGTCGCCCGCGGCGCCCGGATACTGCAGCAGTGCCGCGAACGCGTCGGCGGCGACCGCCTCGGTAGCGGGACCGACGACCACGTCGATGCCGAGCGGCTGCGCGCGCGTGCGCACCACGTCGATCGTCTGCGGGAAGACGTCGTCCGCGACAAAAAAGCGCCGGCTGTCGCTCTTGCCGACGCGCAACGCGAGCGTCATCGCCTCGGCGGCCGCCGTGGCCTCATCCAGCATCGACGCATTGGCGATCGCCATGCCGGTCAGGTCGCAGACCATCGTCTGGAAATTGATCAGCGCTTCCAGGCGGCCCTGCGCGATCTCGGGCTGGTAGGGCGTGTACGCCGTGTACCACGCCGGATTCTCGAGAATGTTGCGCAGGATGACGCCGGGCGTGAGCGTGCCGTAGTAACCGGAGCCGATGTACGACTTCAGCACGCGGTTGCCCGCCGCCATCGCCTTCAGCTTCGCGAGCGCCGCCGCTTCCGGCATGGGTGCCGCGAGCGGTAACGGCGCGCGCTCGCGGATCGCGGCCGGGACGATGGCATCCATCAGCGCGCCCCGCGAGGCGAAGCCCAGCCCTGCCAGCATCTGCGCCTGCTCGCCGGGTGTCGTCCCGATGTGGCGCGCGAGGAACTCGCCATGGTCCTCGAGCGTGTCCAGGCCCGCAGCAGCCGGTTCGTTCATCTTCATCGCTGTCGCTCCGCAATCTTCACTTCTGCTGGAAGCGGCGGGCCTTGGCCGACCGAGCATCGCTGGCCAGAGCCTATTTCGCCGCGTCGCCCGATTTCAGCCGATCAGCTTCTCGTACGCGGCAGCGTCGAGCATTTTCGCGAGCGCGCCGGGGTCGGACGGCTTCAGCCGGAAGAGCCAGGCGCCATACGCGTTCTCATTCAGCGTCTCCGGCGCGCCGGTCACCGCCTCGTTGACGGCAACGACGTCGCCGCCGATCGGCGCATAGACATCGCTCGCGGCCTTGACCGACTCGACGATCGCGCACGCCTCGCCCGTCTTCAGCGTGCGGCCCACGGCTGGCAATTCGATGAAGACGAGATCGCCCAGCGCCGCCTGCGCGTGGTCGGTGATGCCGACGGTGACCGTGCCGTCGGACTCGGCGCGCATCCATTCGTGGCTGTCGGCGTACTTGAGATCGATGGGGACGTTCATGTCATGGGCTCCATTGGATGCGATTCAGGCCGAAAGACGTTCACCGCTCGTGCCATGCAAGCTCAGGTCACGAGCACCTTTCCGTGGCGCACGAACGGCGGCTTCACGACGCGCGCCGCGAGCGCCTTGTCGCGCACCGCGACGGTGACGAGGTCGCCCTCGGCCACTTCCGCCGGCAGGCGCGCGAGCGCGATCGATTTGCCGAGCGTCGGGCTGAACGTGCCGCTGGTGATTTCACCGTCGCCGTGCGCCGTGCGGACCAACTGGTGCGCACGCAGCACGCCGCCCGCGTCCTGCAGCAACAAGCCGAGCATTCGCTGCGCGGGGGTCTGCGCGACGAGTGCCAACTTGCCGACGAAATCGCGCGCACTCGCCAGGTCCACCGTCCACGCGAGTCCCGCGGCGAGCGGAGACACCGTCTCGTCCATGTCCTGGCCATATAGATTCATGCCGGCCTCCAGCCGCAGCGTGTCCCGCGCCCCCAGTCCGCACGGTTTCACGCCGGTGGCGACGAGCGCGTTCCAGACGGTGGAGGCTTGCGCGGCCGGCACCATGACCTCGAAGCCGTCTTCGCCGGTGTAGCCGGTGCGCGCGATGAATGCGTCGGCGAGCGCGTTGGGCGCGGCCGCGCCGACGAACGGCTTCAGACCCGCGGTGGCCGCTTCGCTGCCCGGCAGCGCCGCCCACACCTTCGCGCGCGCATTCGGTCCCTGCACGGCGATCATCGCGAGATCGTCGCGCGGCGTCAGCTTGAGGTGCGGTGCGCGTTCGGCGATCAGCCGCTGGAACCATGCGATGTCCTTGCGCGCCGTTCCGGCATTGACGACGATGCGAAAAAAATCCTCGCGCAGGAAATAGACGATGAGGTCGTCGAGCACGCCGCCGTCCTCCCGCAGCAGGCACGAATAAAGCGCCTTGCCGGGGTCTTTCAGCTTGTCGACGTTATTGGCGAGGGCGAAGCGGAGGAAGTCGCGCGCGTGGTCGCCCTGAAGGTCGACCGCACGCATGTGCGACACGTCGAACATCCCGGCATCGCGGCGTACCGCGTGGTGCTCGTCGATCTGGGAGCCGTAGTTGACGGGCATGTCCCAGCCACCGAAATCGACCATCCGTGCACCGGCCGCACGGTGGACTGCGTTGAGGGGGGTCTGCTGGAGCAAGCTGTTCTCCCGGCAAAAAAACAAAAGGGCGAAGCGATCCTCCACTTCGCCCCATCTGTCCTTTTACCTGAGAGATTGGGACGGCGTCACGTTGCGCGACATCGTCCGGTGCCCCTTCGGTGGATCGCCACGGTGTCGCGCCAAAAGCGCCGACTCCGCGCGACCGCTCTCCAGATTGCGGTTGCGTCCCGTGCAGTCCTCGGTACCTGAGCGGTTTCGGGATTACGCCTTCGGCGGCGGCGCCTCGAGAATCTGCTGCGCCACACTCTCCTGCACGGACACCGCCGATTCTACCGGAAAGCGTTTTTGCCGCCTACTTCTTGAGCGTCATGATCCAGGTCACGAGTTCGGTAATGTCGGCCTGCGACGTCGCGGCGTTCGGCGGCATCGGGATCGGTCCCCACACGCCGGTGCTGCCTTCCTTCACTTTCTTCGACAGCATCGCCACGGCGTTCTTGTCGTTCTTGTATTTCGCGGCGACTTCGACGTAAGCAGGCCCGACGATCTTCTTGTCGATCGAATGGCAGGCGGCGCAGCCGTCCTTCTTCATCA